>CAZLZY010000278.1:0-3559 GCA_964564075.1 uncultured Spirochaetales bacterium | reverse complement strand
CCCACATCAACACCGTTTGCTGCTAATTCCTGTAGGATCAAGGCACCGCCGGAAACTGGAACGATGTTTAGATTATTCGGATCTATTCCAAGCTGATCAAGAAGGTTTGAAAAAGCTAAATGATGGCCTGCACCAATTGGAGTAGCCATGGTTACTTTTTTTGGATTCTCTCTAATATCATTTATTAACTGCTCAAGAGAGGTATATTTACTATTTTGATTTACCAAAATAGCAGTTGAATCAACATTCATCAAAGCTAATGGAGTTAAATCTGCATATGTTACGTCAGAAGAACCAAACCATTTGAAAGTTGTTGAAGAGAATGTAGCGAGTCCTATGGTATAACCATCTGGTTTTGCTTCAGCAATCGCAGTTGTACCAATAACTCCACTTCCTCCTGTTCTGTTTACTACGTTAAATGGTTTCCCATACTCTTTCTGTAATAGATCTGCGACAACTCGTCCCACTGCATCTGTACCACCCCCTGCAGAATAAGGAACTATCACTGATACTGGTCTATCTGGCCAAGTGTCTTCAGGTGCACTCTCTAGAGCTCCTTCTGCCATAAGTGGAAGCACAGAAAATATAAGTATTAATAATACTAAAAATACTTTTCTCATTCCCACAACCCTATTTCCATACGATCTGCCTAACAATCCCTTCATCTCATCCTCCATTAATTTACAATTATTTTAAAAATAATTTTCTTAGAATATCATTAAAATGTATCTACATTACGTGATTGATACATTTTTTCCCGCCATCCAATCAATTCATCCACAGTGATCTTCTTACCTGCTAATAAAGCTTTTCGACACCCCTCTAGTACTGGGAGTTCAGCAGATGCTGTCAGCCTGCAGGCTGCTACAAGTTCAAGAACGATTTCATGTGGGATATTAACTACCCCATGTTGATCTACAGCTATGAGATCTCCTGGCTTGATTAACAACCCCCCGACAGTAACGGGAATATGAGATTCTTTAATATGCACATAACCATGAGATATTAATACACATGAGGCAAAATACCCAAAATTTGTAGCAGACACCTCTTTCAGATCCCTAACTCCACCATTGGTAACTACACCAAGACATCCTAATGCTCTATGAGCAGAAACATTTACCTCCCCCCAAAATGATCCCCTAATCTCAGGATCAACATCTTCTATCACTGATATCGTAGGAGCCGTTGATTCAGCGAGGCTATCAAAATAACCCCTTGTGACTTGATCAGTATCAAAATTTGCAGGAGCAGCTGAGGAGATCTTTGCAGTACAAGCAATCCCAATATAGGTTCTGTCATTAGGAAGGATCTCTTTGATCTCTGGATTTGAATATCCTTCTAGCCGACTTCTCATATTGAAGCGCTCTATAGAGTTGACTATTGTAGGTGTATCAAACTCCTCAAGTAATTTCATTTCATGTAAAAAAGATTCTGAAATTTGATAAGGCATGGGACTTCCCCTTTGTTTTACTATTTTATGTATTAGTTGCAGGAAACATGCCAATTTTTGTCATGATTAAAAACTATTATAGAAATCCCACAATAGAACAACTTAGGAACTATAATATCTCGAAATATTTATGAAAGACTACTGATCGCAAAAAGGGAAACTGTAAGTAAATGCAATATAAAGAAACATTATGTTTCGTTTTACATCATTTTGTGTCATAATCAAATGTAAAAAAGGTGTTCTATGGCTACAATATTCTTTTCAATAAACTATCCTGGAATGGAAAGAACGGTTAAAGAGGTATTCAAAACTCACATATATAATTCTCAAAACCTCAGTAATCCAGATAAATTCAAACTAGAGACTATTTATGCATCATCAACTAAAACACTTCTTGAACATGAGATCACTGCAGATGTATTGGTAGCTAGAGGTGCAAATGCTTATGACCTGCGGCGCCGTGAATATCACATCCCTATTGTAGAACTCATTGTTTCAGGTAGTGATCTCATAACTGCAATAGATAACTCTAAAAAAAATTACGGGACAAGACCCACCGCTATTATCGGATCATTCAATATGCTTGTTGGAATAGAGAATCTAGCAAAGGTATTAGATCTCCCTATATTTCCTTACTACCTTCAGGAAAATTCATTAAAAGAGATTATAAAGAACATTGATGAAGCAAAAGAGGCTGGTATCACAAATCTTATTGGAGGTGTTAATGGTTGTAAATATGCAAAGACTATAGGATTTACCACAACATTGATCAAATCTGGTAAAGACTCAATATGGCAGGCTCTATCAGAAGCTAAGCATATTGCACAAGTCAGCCGAATGCAAAGACGCAAATCAATCATGTATAAAACTATTCTTGATCATTCTTATGAAGGTATAATCGCAACAGATTCAAAAAATCGTCTGATAGTAAGTAATAATGCTGCTAATAAAATGCTAGGGATCCCCTCAGAAATACATAGTCAAATACAAATTCAAGATATAATAAACAAAACCCCCTTTAATAGTATTCTTAATAATAATTCTGAGCTTTCAGCAAAATTGATACATGTTGGTAAAATGAGTCTTCTCATGAATAAAGCAAATATACTTTTAGATAATACTCAGGTAGGAAAAGTTCTCACATTTCAGGATATGACAAAAATACAGGAACTAGAGGGTATTGTTCGTGATAAAATAAGAACAAGAGGCCATAAAGCAAAATATACCTTCCTAGACATCGTGGGAAAAAGCAGAAAAATAATTCATACGAAAAGATCTGCATCAAAATATGCAAAGCTTGATTCAAATGTCTTGATCTTGGGTGAGACTGGTACGGGAAAAGAGCTGTTTGCTCAAAGCATCCATAATGCTAGCCCTAGATCAAAGGAACCTTTTGTAGCAGTTAATTGTGCTGCTTTACCTGAAGCCCTCCTAGAAAGTGAGTTGTTTGGTTATGTTGAGGGAGCATTTACTGGTGCTGCAAAGGGGGGTAAAAAAGGGTTGTTTGAGTTAGCTCATAATGGGACAATATTTCTTGATGAGATCTCAGAAATACCATTGAAGCTACAAGGAAGATTACTGAGAGTTCTTCAGGAACAGGAAGTTATGCGACTTGGTCATGACCGGGTCCTTCCAATCAATGTAAGAACAATCTCAGCCTCAAACAGCAACCTGATCAAACAAATCAAAAGAGGGAAGTTTCGTGAAGATCTATACTTCAGGTTGAATGTGTTCACAATCAATGTTCCTGCAATGAGAGATCGAGAGGGAGATATTCCCTTATTAGTGAATCATTTCATACAATTCTTTTGTGAAAAATATACAAAAGAACCGTTAGCGCTAGATACCAAAGCTCAGGAACGCCTCAATAGCTATTATTGGCCGGGAAACATAAGAGAACTTAGAAATGTATGTGAGAGATTAGTAACTCTTAGCACTTCCTCTATTATTAAAGAGAAAGAAGTCGTAGAACACCTTTCTTCACCTTTGACGGAAATTCAAGAGAACAACATCCCAGAAATATCAAATATGAAAACCCTTTTTCATGAGACTCAATTTGATACTCTGTTAGCAGCATTAGAGAAATGCCATTATTCAAAAATAAAA
>CAZLZY010000277.1:0-3609 GCA_964564075.1 uncultured Spirochaetales bacterium | reverse complement strand
AGTTCTAGAGCTAATAGCCTTACTGGATTGATCAGAGGAATCCCCTTATAGGTCTCTTCAGATAATGCCAATGGGAGTTCGGTACATCCGAGTATCACAACTTGTGCACCTTTTCCAATGAGTTCATCTAGGGTGTTTGTCCCGATCTTAAGAGCTTCAGGAGATACAGGGATCTTCGCCTTGATACCCCATTCGGTATGATAGATCATATCATGGACCTGTTCCTGCTTATCACTCTCAAGGACTGTATAGCCTGAACTATTCATTGAATCAGAATAGACACCTGTCTCTCTTGTCCCTGTCGTAGACATGATCCCGATATGTTTTAGTTCAGGGTAGGTCTCTTTGATATGTGCTTTAGTTATATCGATCATATTCAGGACATTCAGATGGGAACCCGACTCTTCTAAAGCCAGTTTGAAACGATCCCAAATGGCCCGAGAGTGAAAGGTATTACAAGGAATACCCACATACCCTTGCATATACATCTCGTCACAGCAGCTCTCTGCTACTCTGAGAATACGTGCCATCCCTAAAGCTGGAGCTTCGGGATTTCCCTGTAATAGGGAATCTGTTCGATCTGGTATCAGATCCGAACAGGAAAGATGCAGGACCCTGAGATGGTCCTGATCTTTGCCGTTAGTCTTAGTCTCTTCGATGATCAAACGGTGGAGGTCTACCCCTGCTAAAGGGCCAACCCCGCCGCCTATGATGATCATCCGACTAGGATTATATCTTTGATTCATCAACCTGTTTTTCACTCTTTGCTACAATGAGAGTTCCTGTCATGTCACCAGTTACGTTAACAGCAGTTCTTCCCATATCGAGAATAGCATCGATTCCGAGTACCATCGCATATGCAGCAGCTACTGGAGTTCCAGCTTCTACTGGAAGACCTACAGAGTTAAGGACCATGAGTAACATGATAGCACCAGCTCCAGGAACACCAGCTGTACCGATAGATGCAAGTACTGCAGTCACGATAACGGTGATCTGCTGTCCGAAAGACAAAGGCATACCAATCGCAAAACCGATGAACAATGCACATACACCCTGGTAGATCGCTGTTCCATCCATATTGATGGTAGCGCCTAGAGGAAGTGTGAAGGAATATACATTCTTTGATACACCGAAGTTCTCATCCATAGCTTTCATAGTTACCGGAAGCGTACCACTTGATGATCGTGTTACGAATGCGGTTATCATAGGAGCTCTCGCACCCTTGAAGAACTTTCTAGGACTTACTTTGCTTACTAGAAGTATAACCGTATATACAATACCGACATGTACGGCGTAACCGAGGAATGCTGCGAGTGTTACGGTTCCGAGTGGACCTACTGCAGAAGCTCCCTGTTTACCGAAAACAACAGCGATCAGAGCAAAAACACCGATAGGTGCATACTGAAGAACGCCATTTACGATCAGATACATCGCTTCAGCAAGACCATCAAACACTGCAAAGAAGGTATCTGCACTATTCTTGATCCTCTCAATCTTACTATCTCTTAGGAAAGAGATCGCAACACCAAGGATGATAGCGAAGAAGATCGTTGGAAGGACCTGTCCACTTGCAATGGCTCCAAAGGGGTTCTTTGGAATGATCGCAATGAGTGTATCCATGAACTTAGGTTGTGTAAGGACTTTCCCTGCTGATTCAGCAGCTGTCCCAAGTGCGAGACCCAAACCTGGTTTGAAGAGATTTCCCATCAATAGTCCTACAGCAACAGCGAAAGCTGATGTGATCATATAGAATACAATGATCTTCACACCGACTTTACCGAGTGTCGAAGGTTTGATGCTTGCAGCACCGACAACGAGTGTTGACAGGACAACTGGCATAACGATCATCTTCAGTAGACTTACCAAGATGCTTCCTAATGGATTCAACCAGGAAATACTCTCACCGAATATGATTCCAACTAATGCACCGGCTACGAGACCGATGAAGATTCTAATTAATAGATTTGATTTGAAATACCAATCAAATATACCTTTTTTTTCTGAGCTCATATGAAACTCCTCCCTATACATATTTTCTCTTATTCTATGTAATCATAAAGAGTTCTCCCAAGATATAAGCCAAAGGTCTCATTGTGAGGTCATTTAGATAGAGGGATAGACGGATTTATACACCAAATGGTGTATATTAGTGGATATTAGTGGATATGGAAGAGTCCTTCATCTACGACTTTCTTCATGAACTCGACTTTTGAGTTCACATCTAACTTCTTATATACATTCAGAATATGTCTTTTTGCCGTAGATCCTGCCATATTCAGATGTTCGGCCATCTCCCGATAGGTATAACCATTGATGATCTCGATACAGATCTCAATCTCTCTTTTTGTCAGATGATAGTCGTCAGGAGAGCGTTGCTGGTCATTGTTCTTCTGCAACTGTTCTAAAAGCTTCCTAGCCACATGTGGGCTGATCGGAGACCCTCCTGCTCTTATACTCTTGATCTGCCTTACGAGTTCAGTCGGGTCACTATTCTTCAAGACATACCCCGTTGCTCCAGCATGGATCGCTCTGAGGATCTTATCTTGTTCTTCGAATATGGTCAGGATCAGGATATCGATATTAGGATATGACCGCTTGATACGGTGGGTAGCCTCGATACCATCCATCCCAGGCAATTCGATATCCATCAAGATGACATCGATATGGTTCAGGAGCTCTTCCTGTAGAAGCAAAGGTTCTGCTGATTCAAAGACTTGAACCACCTTGATATCAGGATCAAGATTCAAGAGATATCTGAAGCCTTCTCGTGCATCGATGGAGTCTTCAACAATCGCTATGTTAATCATGTTCGCTCTCCTATGCTGAATACCATATCGTAGCTGACTCCTCGACCAGGTTTCGTTACCAGTTTCATGGAACCCCCTAGACGTTCTACACGTTTAAGTATTCCCTGTATTCCAAAGCTCTTAGTCTTTATTGCCTTGCTGTCAAAGCCTAGTCCATCATCAATGTATGTTATCATGTATCTCTGCCCCTGTGTGGACATAGTGAGCTCGACATGAAGAGCTTCAGCATATTTGAGGGTATTCGTGACCATCTCCTGAAAGAGCCTCATACTCCCTGAGAGCAAATCGGAGTTAAGCTGATCCAACTCGTCACTCGTCAATATCTTGTATTTGAATGAGATATTCTTCAAGGCAAGTCGCTCCACCATCCGGACCTTTATATACTCTATAAGATTCTCACTAGTGAAGGGTACCGTCTCATTGGAGATCAGTATCTCCTTCAGATCATGAATACCTTGCGTGGCATTCTGATCGATACGAGACTGCATCTCTTTGACTATCCCATACTCATCTCGCTCTAATGCACTCTTTGCCACATTGTTGCTGATATGGATACCGGTAAGTCTTGCCCCGAGAGAATCATGAATATTCGAATAGAGTTTCTCTTTCTCTTTGACTATCCTCAACCGGGTATTCTCTTTTTGTAGGGATATGACCTCATCAGTCCTGATCCTTACCTTCTCTTCCTGCTCTGCTACTAACTCTTGTGAAAGGTCTGAGAGCCGGTTAAAAAGACGCGCGATCAGCATGAACTCATAAACCCTTTGATCAGGTATTCGAACATCCAGATCACCTTTTTCCC
>CAZLZY010000276.1:0-3648 GCA_964564075.1 uncultured Spirochaetales bacterium | reverse complement strand
AACGAATACGATGATCCCACAAAAGACGAATATGGTTGGGATGAGGCCCATATGTAGATGAATCCCGAACAGCGATGCAGAGGATCTAGGATCTATCGCAAAATCTGTCACACTATGGATGATCCAGAAAGTGATCGCTTGACTCGCATAGGATAGTCTACCGAAGAATGCACGGAAGCCGAGGAATATACCATCGGTCCTCTTCTTCTCTTTCACCACGATCTCATCGATGACATCAGCCATGGCACCTGGCATGAACAACCAGAATCCGCCAAATCCAAGGCCCCATAGAGCCATGGCTATAGTGAAGCCCCTGTAGGAGTTGATGAAGGTCATCGGTAGGGAGAAGATTCCCATGAGGATAGCAGTGATGACGAGCATCTTCTGGTTACTCTTGATCTTCTTAGAGACTGCGGTCCAGAGAGGGACTGAGAGTAGAGCACCGATGAGCATCCCCGCAAAGATCAACGTAGTATCTGAACTCTCTCCGGGAAGGATATAATCCCCCACATAATGAACTGAACTAGTCATACACATGGTTGCAGACTGATAGAAGAAGTAGAGCAGGATGAAAGCTACGAAGTTCTTATAGGTGAAAGCTCTACGCATCTGAGAGAAGAACCCTTCAGCCTCTTCTTCCTCTTTCACAGATTTCATGAAACGGTCGATCATCTGTTTGTCTTCTCGTACACCAGGTATGAGAAGGATAGATGATACGATAGCGATACCAGCGATCACCAGACCGCTGGTGATATAGGAGGATCTTACCCCATATTCGAAGAAGAGCGGTGGGATGACGAAACCACAGGCTATACCCAATACTCCGATAACAGTACTGATACCGGCCGTTCTCGTTCTCTCGGCCTGTGATCTGAACTTATCGGGGTAGATCGATTGATAGTTCACTTCCCATATCGAATAGAGACCATCATAGAGACAGATCGTCACGACCATCCAGAGGAAGACTGGAAGAGGGTTCTCTTTCGCATTGAAGGATTCAGGGACAGAGAATATGAGGATGAAACTCAGTGCACAGGTGATAGTGCCCAAGAGTATCCATGGGAATCTTCTTCCCATTTTTTTTGATAATGGTGTCGGCTTTGAGGTGATATGACCAATGAGAGGGTCGTTTATCGCATTCCAGATTGAATAGATGATCGTAGCAAGAGCTGCATAACCGGCAGCAAGGCCGACTTCAGTCTCATAGAACTTGAATACGATAGCGCCAAATGCTCCAGTCAGGAATTCAGCCACATACCGGCCCATACCATACGAACACATGGTCCCGAAAGAATTACGAAACTGTTTTATTTTGTTCACCAGCTTGCCCCTTGATAGTTGACGTATCATTCATCATAAATGGTGTTCGGTATCTGTGCAATGAAAGATTCTAGATTATTGCCACTTCGGTGTATAGGTATAGGTGGCTGAGTTGAGTCTTTCGATCAACAATTCAGGGTCCTGCTCTATGATCAGAGAATCAAGATGATGCTGTTTCATGAAACCCGACTCTGTGCTGTGCTGCAGTTGTGCGATAAGATGATCATAGTATCCGTTGATATTCAATAGGGAGACTGGTTTATTCAAATAGCCTAACTGGACCCACGTATAGACTTCAAGGAGCTCCTCGAAGGTACCGATCCCCCCAGGGAGAGCTATGAAGGCATCAGCGCGTTCATACATCGCTGCTTTTCGTTCATGCATCGTATCGACAACGATCAGTTCTATACCCGCTAACTGTTCGACTGCCTCATACAAGGTCGTTGGGATGACTCCGATTGCTTTTCTACCAAGTTTTAACATGGTACTAGCAACGATACCCATAAGACCTATATTGCTCCCACCGTAGACGAGATCTAACGAATGGTTGCTCAATGCTTCTGCAAGCTTCACCGCAGATGCTTCATATACCGGTGAGTTTCCCTTACTTGAGCCACAAAAGACGCAGACTGATCGTGTCATATTCTATTTTTTCTCCATTAGTCGTCTAAGATGATCACAGCCATGAAGACAAGAGGAGTATCCCCTGTGTTTCTGATCCCATGGGACTCCCCATCACTGGTGATGACGAGGTCCCCAGATGTAACAGATTTCTCTCCATCCGCCTCTTCGACGACACCGGCACCTTCAATGATGTAGTAGTATTCGGTCTCTTTCAGGTGGGTATGTTCTCCGATACTCGCACCGACAGGCAGGGTGATCTTGGAGAAGAGTCGAGCATGATTGAGTTCATCGCCACCCACGATATTGAGGATCTCAGTAGTTCCTGCCCCACCTCTCATCTGTTCTCTTACATCTAATGTCATATCTGTTGGTTTACGTATCATCACATACTCCTTTATATCTCTTTCTGTTCCCTTGGGGGAAAGTCGTATTCATATTCGAACAGGGTCACCAGTTTCTCACCAATGGCCTCTTCGTTTGGGCCTGAGACTCTTATTGTGATCGTATCATCCTGGACAAGACCCATCGATATGATACTGATGGTATTCATATCATCTATCTCTGATTGTGTAGATGTGATGGTGACAGACCCTGAGTAATCAAGCATCTTCATGCTGATCATCTGAGAAGGGCGCACGTGGATACCGTTCTTATTCTTTATAATAGCTTTTTTCGTTACCATATTTCACACTATAGCAAATAGCCGGATTGACTTCCACCCAATAATACGTAAAATAAGGGCAGGTTTGGTTATGGGACCATCTCGGAGGTTTTTAAATGAACAAAGTATTACATAAGGAACAGCTTGGTGAAGAAGTTTTCCGAATGAGGATCGAGGCTCCTCTCATTGCAGAGGAACGAAGTCCTGGTCAATTTGTCATTGTACAGATTGATACTGATTATGGTGAGAGGATCCCATTAACGATAGCAGATGCAGACCCCGAAGAAGGATCGATAACGATCATCTTTCAGACTGTTGGAAGCACTACACACAAACTTGCAGCGATCAAAGTCGGAGAGAGCATTGAGAATCTACTAGGACCTCTAGGACAGCCAACTCATATCGAGAAATTCGGTAAAGTCATCTGTGTAGGTGGAGGTATTGGTGTAGCACCTTTGCACCCGATAGCTCAGGCCTTGAAGAAAGCAGGAAACGAAGTCAAGATCATTATGGGGGCTAGAAACAAAGAGCTGATGATCATGGAAGAGGATATGGCAAAGATCGCCGATGAATTGATCCTCTGTACCGATGATGGCTCCTATGGAAGAAAGGCTCTTGTCACAGGGCCACTGAAAGAACTCTGCGAAACGTGGAAACCAGATATGGTAGTGGCGATCGGGCCTCCTATCATGATGAAATTCTGTGCTGAGACTACAAGACCCTTTGGTGTCTATACCGTAGTCTCTTTGAACACGATCATGATCGACGGTACAGGTATGTGCGGTGGATGTCGTGTGAGTGTAGGTGGAGAGACCAAGTTCGTATGTGTCGATGGACCTGAATTTGATGGTCATCTCGTTGACTTTGACAACATGATGTTACGTCTCGGTACCTATAAGTCCAGAGAAGCAGAAGATCACCATGAATGTCATCTAGAGATGGCTATTCAAGAATTGGAGGATTAAACATGAATCATCCTTCAAAAGAACAACTACAGAAAGAAGCAGCTGATATTCTCAGCTCATTAGATATGACGGCTCTCA
>CAZLZY010000275.1:0-3660 GCA_964564075.1 uncultured Spirochaetales bacterium | reverse complement strand
AATAGGTCCCTGTTGACCTCCTTTGCAAAACATTATCATTTCTCCCTTGATGATCCACTTGAAACACTTCCTAAAGAGGTGTTCCACGCTCTACTGTATGGGACAAAAGATAAGATTCATATTAAATATATCAATGAGAAGAATAATGGTATTTATGAATATGAGAAAGAGTTCGCCGGAGTCATCAATGATCTTAAAAGAAGATATTATGAAACGGGTTCTCAAGGTATCCGTAAATGGATGGATGGTTTTATGACAGGAGACAGTTGTCCTTCATGTAAAGGTCAACGTCTTAGAAAAGAGGCTCTTGCTGTACACATCGGTCATAAGAACATCACTGAAGTGACAGCTTTCGCAGTCAAAGATGCTATCAAATACTTCAATGGACTTGAGCTATCTGACACTGATGCGAAGATTAGTGAACAGATCCTCAAGGAGATCAAAGAGAGACTCTATTTCCTTGAACAGGTAGGTCTTGATTATCTGACATTAGATCGTTCTGCAGGGACTCTTTCGGGAGGTGAGGCTCAGAGGATTCGTCTTGCGACCCAGATCGGTTCCTCACTGACCGGAGTACTCTATGTACTTGACGAGCCTTCTATAGGTTTGCATCAGAAAGACAATAAGAGGCTTATAGACACACTCAAACGGCTTAGGGACTTAGGTAATACTTTGATTGTCGTAGAACATGATGAAGCGACTCTACGTGAGGCTGATTATATCGTAGATCTTGGTCCTGGTGCTGGAGTCCATGGAGGGAAGATTATCGCTGAAGGTACACCTGAAGAGGTTGCAGCTAATCCCTTGAGTATAACCGGACAATTCCTTAGCGGAAAGATCAAGATCGATATACCTGAACAGAGACGACCTGGGAATGGTGAGACCATCAAGGTGTTCAATGCCCATAAGAATAATCTTAAGAATATTGATGTATCTTTCCCTTTAGGGAAACTTATCGTGATCTCCGGTGTATCTGGTTCAGGAAAATCAACACTCCTTAATGAGATACTCTATCCTGCTCTTCAAGCTTCACTTCAAAAGAAGCCCTTACATCATCATAGTTGTGATGCAGTCGAAGGACTTGAACATATCGATAAAGTCATTAGTATCGATCAGAACGCGATTGGTAGGACTCCAAGGTCTAATCCAGCTACCTATGTTGGATTATTCACTCCAATCAGAGAACTCTTCTCTTCACTACCAGAATCAAAGGCTCGAGGGTATAAGCCGGGTAGGTTCTCCTTCAATGTGAAAGGTGGAAGATGTGAAAACTGTCAAGGGGATGGTAAACTCAAGATAGAGATGCAGTTTCTTCCTGATGTCTATGTGACCTGTGATGTTTGTGGTGGAAAAAGATTTAACAAAGAGACCTTAGAAGTACGGTACAAAGGAAAGAATATCCACGAAGTACTTAATATGACCGTAGAACAAGCCTACGAGTTCTTCAATGCGATCCCAAAGATCAAACATAAACTCGAAATGCTTAAATCGGTTGGTCTTGAATATATAAAACTTGGACAATCAGCACTAACTTTGTCAGGGGGGGAGGCTCAGAGAGTCAAACTCAGCCTTGAACTCTCAAAGAGAAGTACTGGAAAGACTTTCTATATCATCGATGAACCGACTACCGGCCTACACTTTGCAGACATAAAGAGATTGATGGAAGTCATTGAGAGGCTTGCTGATAAAGGTAATACCGTAGTCTTGATCGAACATAATCTTGATGTGATCAAAGTTGCTGATCATATTATAGATCTCGGACCTGACGGTGGGGATAAAGGCGGAGCCATAGTATGTGAAGGTACACCTGAACAGATCGCTGCTTGCTCTACATCCTATACAGGAGAATATCTATCAAAGGTCCTGCATGCTTAGACACATAGCTGTATACTTTCTAATGATATTTTTTCTCCTAGGCAGTGTGACTACTGTATTTGCAGAAGATGATATCAAGAAGAACAGCTATGCCTATGATATAGAGTATGCTTCTCTTCAAGAGTTGAGAGCTTGGACTCAAAGGATCGGTATTGAGGATTCATCTTCCTTAGAAAAGATGAAAGATGATCTATATGAATATTATGAGATTGATTCATCGATAATAGAGATCCCTGCAGAACAGGATACACGAGTCAAAGTATCGATCCTGCATGCTGATAGAGTAGAATACCATGAATATATCGAACTTAATGGAAGAGTCGAGATAGCCATTGAGGATCTCAAGGAGCAGACAAAGACTCATCTGACTGCTGATAGGATCATCATCGATGATGAAAAGAAGATGATATCGGCATTAGGAAATGTTCTTATCAAGACTGAACAATCTCAGGAACATAGTGAATATTCAGCAGATAGCATATTGATCTCTTATGAAGGACTAACGGGAATCCTTAATAAGGCTGTTACCCGATCTGACCGGGTCAATAGTTCCGATGAGACAATAGAGTTCTATCTAACTGGTGATGAGGTTGAATTACGTGATGATGTCATGCTCCTTGATTCAAGTTTTCTTACCTCAGATGTGACAGAATCATATTATGGGTTAAGAGCCTCCTCTATGAAAGCCTTACCTGATGGGGATTGGTTCTTAGAAGATGCTACCCTTACGTTAGGGAGAGTCCCGATCCTCTATCTACCATTCTTCTACTATCCTGCGAACACACTGATCTTTCATCCCTCCTTCGGCTATGATCTGACGAGGGGATGGTTCCTGAATACGACGACTTCGATCCTTGGAAGTGGAATCGAAGTCTCTAAGAAAGATGAGACTTCATTCTCAACATTCATGAAGATAGAAGATATCACTGTGACTCCATATATATCACATGATGGCTTCATACTTACTTATCAGGAAGAACCTAAGAATGATCTAGAAAAGTGGGCTGAAGAGACAAGTTCATTCGTGAATCTATATGGTGATGTCTTTGAAGATAGCGGTATCTTTCTCTCAATTGATTCTGAATTTCATGATATAGCATTATTAGATGATATATCATTATTCACAAGTCTAGGATATTCAGGAGAGAGCACTATTAGATACCTCTTTGATCTACAAGCTTCTATCGACGAGAAGCATATAGACCTCTCTCTATCATTACCATTCTATTCTGATCCTGATATCAATAGTGATATCTTAACGAGAAAGAATCTGTTTGATCTTGATGATCTGTTCTCATCAGATGCGTTTTCAAATTCTTCATCAGATGTTGATGATTTTTCTTGGGAATTCAAGGCAGAAGCGAACTGGGAACTTGAATTCGCGGATCCTTTTATCGAAGAGATACAGATCAATACCTTGGAAGCAAAGTTGTCTTGGGATGATTATGATTCATCAAGTATGAACTATTCGATAGATTCGATCATCTTACCCAATTCTTCAATTACTCTTTCTGGAAGATTATTGGACATCTCTTTCGACGCGGATCAAAATAAGTTGAATAAAGAAGATGCGGTAGAGAGTACCGACCTCTATATGATCTCTGAGCCAGGAAAAACCCAATTGAACACTAAAGAGACCACTGAGGAAGAGCAATCGGTGCTTATTCCACAGGTAGTTGGTTCACAATCACTTAAAGCAGATTCTCTTGATCTGATGAATAATGAGATCGATATCTTCGATCTCTCTGTATCTTATTCTATCAAAGACACCTTCTCAGATGAGCT
>CAZLZY010000274.1:0-3670 GCA_964564075.1 uncultured Spirochaetales bacterium | reverse complement strand
AAAAGTAAAAGATGATTCATCTTTCAAACAGGGTCAGCCTGTTGTATGGAGATGCCTCAATTGCGGATTCATCTATGAAGGTTCAGAAGCACCTAAAAGATGTCCAGCATGTGACCATCCACAGTCCTATTTTGAAGTTTTTCACGAGGTTGTATAAAAAAGCTGGATGATTTGAATTTCTTTCAGTATCTTAACAGTATACCTAGTATACGGAGGTAGAAAATGGCAATTGCAGTAAAAGAAGGAATATATATCTGTTCACTATGTGGAAACATGGTTGAGATGATTAAAGTTGGCGGAGGGGAATTGGTATGCTGCGGGCAGCCAATGGAACTTCTTGAAGAAAAAAGTGCAGATTCTTCCACAGAGAAGCATGTACCCGTTATAGAAAAAGTCGATGGTGGATTCAGAGTATACGTAGGATCAACCCTACACCCTATGACAGAGGCACATCACATCCAGTGGATAGAACTGCTAGTCGGAGATGTTTCTTATAAAGCATTTCTCAGACCAGGAGACGCTCCAGAAGCATTCTTCTGTATTGATGCAGATATAAAAGATATCTCCGCCCGTGAATATTGTAATGTTCATGGATTATGGAGAGGATAATTAATGAAAGTAAGACAAGAGATGATCGATGCATTGAATGACCAGTTTGCTAAAGAGCGTAACTCAGCCTATCTATATGAAGCAATGGCTACTGATACTATCTATAAGAATAGAAAAGGTATTGGTTCTTGGTTCATTCGACAGGCTCAGGAAGAGCTGGTTCATGCTAGTAAGATCCATGATTACATACTTGAAAGAGGTGGAAAGCCAGTCTTTGAACTGCTTGGTAAACCTCAGGAGTCTTGGGAATCATTAAGAGAAGTATTTGAAGCAACATTAGCACATGAGAGATTTATCTCAGAATCAATCATCTCACTCGTCAAGAAAGCTAGAGAACTTGATGATACACCAACAGAGCTCTTCTTGAGCTGGTTTGTCACAGAACAGGTCGAGGAAGAGTCGACTGTTGAAGAGATCTTAGTGAAACTCGATCAGGTTGGTGAAGACAACCGTGGTGTCTATATGTTAGATCGTGAGCTTGGTGCTCAAAATAATACAACTGAAGGAGAATAAAATGAAAAAATACGTTTGTGATTTATGTGGATATATCTATGATCCAGCCGAGGGCGACCCAGATAACGATGTTGCTGCAGGAACAGCTTTTGCAGATATTCCAGAAGATTGGACTTGTCCACTCTGTGGTGCTTCAAAAGATGATTTCTCACTAGAAGATTAATCAGATCTCTGATTTTATAAAAAGGCCTGTTTACAGGCCTTTTTCTTTGCCTAAGGAGCTCATTATATGGATTATCCTAATGAAACGATAAAGACTCTGATGGAGAGAAGATCTCTTAGAGCATACGGTGACAAACCAATCTCTGCTGGTCATAAGCAAGTGATATCAGAAGCGACTCGAAGAGCTGCAACTGCAGGTAACATGATGCTCTACTCGGTCCTCGATATCCAAGACCAGGACCTCAAAGAACGTCTGGCTATTCTCTGTGATGATCAACCCATGATCGCAAAGGCCCCGATGGTATGGCTCTTCTTAGCAGATTACCAGAAATGGGATGATTATTTTGTAAGTTCAGGGGCTGTAGAAAAAGGGGAGCAAGAGGGGATCCCTCATCGTTCACTTGGACAGGGAGATGCCCTACTCTCAGTTTGTGATGCGCTTATTGCAGCACAAAGTGCTGTGACCGCTGCAGATTCTCTTCATATCGGATCCTGCTATATCGGTGATATCCTAGAGAACTATGAGCAGGTACAAGAACTCCTATCCCTACCCGATCATGTTCTTCCTATCACTATGCTCTGTTTCGGTTACCCTAACGGAGAGTGGAAGACCGGGATCGCAAAGACATTACGGCATTCACATGAGGATATCTTCCATGTCGACACCTATAAGAGAAAGGATGGCCCTCAACTTGAGAAGATGTTCGAGGCCCACAACAAGTACTACAAAAAGACTGGTAGACTCTCTGAGACGACTCCTGATGCGGCTCACTTCTACTATTTCAAGAAACACACGAGCGAATTCATGGCAGAGATGAACAGATCTGCTACTGAGATGCTAAACCGCTGGAAATAAAAAATATCCCCTGTCCGGATAATCCGAACAGGGGATAATATCTTCACATCATAATGATGCAATCAATTACATGATCTTCCCTATCTCTTTGTAGAACTTCATTCTCTTCTTAGCATCATCTTCAGCTTTCTGGAATAGTTCCTCTGCATGTTCAGGGTTCGTCTTGTAGAGTGCTGTATAGCGTCTCTCACCCTTGATGAATTCCTGGTAATCAGCTGTTGGTTCTTTTGCATCCCATGAGAACTTCTTACCTTCTTCAGCAGCAGGGTTGAATCTATACAATGGCCAGTAACCTGCTTCAACAGCTCTCTTCATCTCAACCTGTGAGTATCTCATATCGATACCGTGGTTGATACATGGAGCGTAACAGAAGACGATTGAAGGTCCCTTGTAGTTCACAGCTTCCATAAGAGCTTTCTGTGCATGGTTTCTGTTAGCACCGAGAGCGATAGAAGCGACATACACATGACCGTAGGTCATACACATGAATCCCATGTTCTTCTTACCAAGCTGTTTACCAGCATTAGCAAATTTAGCTACAGCACCGATTGGAGTAGCTTTTGAAGCCTGTCCACCAGTATTTGAGTAAACCTCGGTATCTACAACGAGGATGTTCACATCTCGACCTGAAGCAACAACATGGTCAACACCGGAGTATCCGATATCATATGCCCATCCGTCACCACCGAAGATCCAGACTTTCTTATCAATGAAGTAGTCTTTGAGTTCGTTAATCTTAGCAAGAACTTCTTTTGCATCACCTTCAGCACCGATGAGTGCAGCATCAATAACTGCCGCAACATTCTTCTGAGCTGTGATAGCCTCTTCAGTTACACTGTCCCAAAGCTCTAATGAAGCTTTAAGAGCTACAGTCAACTCGTCAGTAGTTCCCATCTCGAGGATAATATCTACTTTCTTCTTCAGTAGTACTCGGTTACTGTCTACAGCTAATCTCATACCAAATCCATATTCAGCATTATCTTCGAACAGTGAGTTACCCCATGCAGGGCCTCTACCGTCATCTCGTTTACAATAAGGGATAGTTGGGAATGTACCACCGTAGATTGAAGAACAACCAGTCGCATTCGCAACGATCATGTTCTCTCCACAGATCTGTGATACCAGTTTGATATATGGTGTTTCACCACAACCTGCACAAGCTCCAGAGAACTCGAACAGAGGAGTCTTGAACTGCATACCCTTGACTGTTGATTCTTTCACACCATCAAGAACATTATTTGGAAGAGCATTGAAGAATGTTGCATTCTCAACTTCACCCTTCTCTCTTTCAACTTCTAATGTACTGAACTGGAGTGATTTGACCTTTGTAGGACAAGTCTCGATACAAACTCCACAACCCTGACAATCTTCAGTATACACCTGAATCTTGAACAAGAGGTCTTTGCCATTCTTTGTCTTTGATACTACTGTATTGAAAGACTCAGGTGCACTCTCAAGCTCTTTTGGATCGATCTGTTTAGCTCTGATAGCAGCATGAGGACAAGCCTGTACACACTGGTTACACTGAAT
>CAZLZY010000273.1:0-3689 GCA_964564075.1 uncultured Spirochaetales bacterium | reverse complement strand
CCTTGCGATTCGGATTATCTTCCCCCTGATCAGGGTGATGTCTGCTTCTTTCAGCGGACCGGGTTTGCCAGCTTCGCTGGGCAAACAAAAAGGATTTGATCTTAGATCAAGTCCTTTTTTTGTATTCACTTTAGAGCCTAAAAGAAGGCCCCATGAAATTCATGGGGCCTTCGGGCAATGTATAAATGAATATCTATTATGCTTTCTTCAAATATTTCTTCGTATCAAGAGCAACTGCTGCTACGATGATGACACCTTTGAGGATGTACTGGTAGTTCATATCTAATCCGACGAAGGTCATACCATAACTGATGATAGTGAACATCAATACACCTACGATAGCACCGGAGACTTTCCCGACACCACCACTGAAAGAGATACCACCAACTACACAGGCTGCAATAGCATCAAGCTCGTATCCAAAACCGGTACCATTGTTCGCTGATCCGATTCGTGCAGCTTCAAGGTAACCACCTATTCCGTAGAGAACTCCTGCTACAACATAGACGAGGACGGTAGTCTTCATGACGTTTACACCAGAAACATTTGCTGCTTCAGGGTTGCCACCAACTGCATACATGTTCTTACCGAATACGGTCTTGTTCCAAAGTATCCATACTACAACACTGGTAGCCGCGGCAAATAGTACAAGATTAGGTGTCCCGAAGGTAGAACCGATAACTAGTTCAGTATATCGAACATCGAACCCTCCAATAGGCTGTGGCCCTGGAGCACCTGAGGCAAAATAGATGGACAGGACACCATAGAGAGAGATCATCATTCCCATAGTTGCTAAGAACGGGTGAATCTTGAACTTCGCTACGACCCAACCGTTTATAGCACTAAAGAATGCACAGACAGTGATCGATGCTAGCATAGGTAGGAGAACAGGAAGCTCAACCATATCAGGATAGAATCTGGCGGCATAATCAGATCTCTGAAGCATTGATGCTGCGATTACTGCCGCGAATCCTACTGAACGCCCTAAGGAAAGGTCTGTTCCCTGCAGAATGATGATTCCTGCTACTCCGAATGCTAAGATCAGTCGAACTGATGACTGGGTCAGGATATTCTTGAATACCGCTATCGATACAAACTTAGGTTCATATATGATAATCGAGGCTATAATCAAGAAGATTACGATATAGATAGCATTGTTTAGCAATGTATCTTTCCACTCTTCCCGTGACATGTTCATGACTTTTTGTGTGAGTGGTTTAATCATACTTCTACCTCTGTGTTATTATTTAAATATTTTGTTGCTAACGTGAAGATCTCTGCTTGAGTCGTTTTATCTGAATCAACAATAGCTGACATATGACCATTACTCATAACAAGGATTCTATTGGTGACACCAAGGAGCTCAGGCATCTCTGAAGAGACCATGATCACTGATTTACCACTTTTTGCAAGATTGATGATCAACTGATAGATCTCGAACTTCGCACCGACATCAATACCTCGAGTCGGCTCGTCAAGAAGAAGGATATCAGGATTTGTAAGCAACCATCTCCCGATGATGACCTTCTGCTGATTTCCACCACTCAATGCTCTGATCTTCTCTTTTCTATTAGGAGTCTTTATCCTCATATTCTTGATCTGTGTATCAGTATCCTGTTTCATCTTTGAATCACTGAGCCAATGTACTCTATTCTTATAGGCTTCTACATTTGCTATCGTAGAATTAAAGGTGATATCGGCTATTGGATAGATACCAGTCTCACGCCGTTCCTCTGTCAGTAACGCAAAGTGATTATTGATCGCTTTATGCGGAGTACTATTATCGATCAGTTTCCCATCGATAAAGACCTCACCAGATAATTTGGTTCTGGTACCGAAGATAGCTTCTAACATCTCTGTTCTACCAGCTCCAACCAAACCAGCTACACCAAGTATCTCACCTCTACGCAAATCAAAGTTCACATTATGAATGATTGGGGGATACTTTGTAGTAAGGTTCTTGATCGACATATGAACATCGCCAGGAATATTGATCTTAGGAGGGAATCGTTCTTCAAGATCTCTTCCTACCATCATGTTGACGATCTTATCCATAGTCAAATTATCAATATGTTCTGTTCCGATATACTGACCATCTCTGAGGATGGTGACTTCATCTGAGATCTCAAAGATCTCATCCATCTTGTGAGAGATATAGATGACACCAACACCAGAGGCTTTCAGTACATTGATAATATCAAAGAGGAGGTTAACCTCAGTCTCTGTCAATGATGAGGTAGGCTCATCAAGGACTATAACTTTCGCATCATAAGAGACGGCCTTTGCAATCTCTACCATCTGTCTTTGTGAGACAGAAAGTTTATCTAATCGTGTCTTGGGATCTAGCTGAATATTCAATCTCTGAAACAACTCCGTTGTATCTTTGAGCATCTTCTTCTCATCAACGAAACCACGCTTGGTAGGGTATCGGCCCAACCAGATATTATCTATGATAGTTCTCTTCGTAACCTGGTTCAACTCTTGGTGAACCATTGAAACACCATTTTCAAGGGCATGTTTTGGGTCGGTAAAATTATATTGCTGTCCCTGCAAATGGAATTCACCAGCATCCTGGCGATAAATCCCGAAAAGACACTTCATCAAAGTTGACTTACCTGCTCCATTCTCCCCCATGAGGGAATGAACTGTTCCGGGTCTGATGTTCAGACTAACGTCTTGGAGTACTGTGACACCGGAAAATGATTTACAGACATCTTTGATTTGGAGCACAAACTCGTTTTGCACTTCGCACCTCTCAATCCTTTATACGTATGAATATATGATCAAGTCATATATACGAAAAATGACCAGAGAAGCCGTTTGACCGGCTACTCTGATCTATAAATACTTAATGATTCTTAGAAGAAATCTTTGTAGTTTTCTGGAGTTACTGGTACGTAAGCAATTCGAACTGCTTTTGTTCCATCAGTATCAAGAACCCAATCTGTTCCTGCAACTGCATCTAAGCCCATTGCTGCGTTCTTTGCAAGATCTAATGTAGCTCGTGCCTGGTTTACACCATCGTTCAGTACGGTACCATTCATCTCTCCATCAGCGATGTGCTGAAGAGCCTGTGTAAGAGCATCTACTCCGTATACAGGAAGTACGACCTTTGCTGTTTTAAGTGCGTTGATAGCACCGAAAGCCATACCATCGTTATTACAGATGATGATCTCGATATCATTACCGAAGCTAGAAGTCAACCATGCAGCTGTCTTGTCATTCCCATGTATTGTTGACCAGTTAGGGTCTGCTTCAAGAGCAAGCTGTTCAACACCGATTCCAGCGTCTGTGAATGCTTTTACTGAATAAGTTGTTCGTGCTTCAGCATCTGGGTGTCCAGGTTCACCTTTAAGTAATACATACTGTAGGGTTCCGTCTCCATTCTTGTCCCAGTCTGGATTAGCGTTCCAGTCTGCTACCATCATCTCTCCCTGAATGATTCCTGATTCAGCTGAGTTTGTTCCAACGTACCATACTTTGTCATATGTTCCCATGATTCCAGCTTCTGTTGCCTCTTTGTTGAAAAGGATCAGAGGGATATCTGCTTTCTTTGCTTTTTCGATGATTGATCCAGCTGATGCAGGGTCTACAAGGTTGATAGCAAGTACGTCTACACCTTTAGTGATGAAAACATCTACCTGGTCATTCAGTTTAGCCTGCTGGCCTTCTGAGTCTACGATAGATAA
>CAZLZY010000272.1:0-3705 GCA_964564075.1 uncultured Spirochaetales bacterium | reverse complement strand
TGCTACTCCATCTGCGAGTCGCTGACCGATTACGCCGTATCCTGCTACACCTACTTTGATCTTTTTCATAACGAATCTCCCCATTATTCCCTTATCGATTTAATGACACACACGGTCAATCACCCCAACTACATACTCTTTTAATACAGGGTCAACTATAATATCTTTCAGGCTCTTAGAATAATCATATCTATTATCTTACAAGAAATTATTATTTCTCCCATAGAATCTTCCTACCTTGATACTGAGATCTCAGACAACTTGACAGGTCTATGTTCAGCAAGAGAAAGACCGGCAGCAATAGCGATTTCTACAGGACGAATTGCATCTTCAATACCACATGCTATTGGCAGTCCATTCTGTATTGACGAGGCAAAGTCGATAATCTCTCGAGCATAGGAATCCATATATCGATCAAGAAAGAAATGTAGAGGGTTCTCTGTGGCGACTGAACTACTGGTACTTACCTGTACCAATGAGGAGGTGTCATTCTCAACTTTTGCGCAGCCTTTCGATCCAAAGACTTCAGTTCTTTGATCATAGCCATAAACAGCTTGTCTTGAGTTGTCGATCACACCAAGAGCTCCATTCTCCATCGTTAGCTGAACTATCGCTGTATCAACATCTCCAGCTTTCCCGATCTCAGGATCGATCAGAACAGATCCCGTCGCATATACTTCAACTACTTCCATACCAGATAGATACCTGATCATGTCAAAATCATGTATCATTTGATCAAGAAAGATACCCCCTGAAACTTTGATATATTCAATGGGAGGAGGAGATGGATCTCTAGAAGTTATCTTAATGATCTGAGGTTCCCCAATCGTTCCATCTTCAACTTTTTTTCTAACTGCCATATGGTTATGATCAAACCTTCTATTAAAACCGATCTGGAAAAGAACTCCACTTTCTCTTACTATTTTCATAGAGGATTCTATCCGTTCTAGGTCTGAATCTACAGGCTTCTCACAGAAGATATGCTTTCCAGCTCTTGCTGCTGCTACGATCAAATCTGCATGTGTATCTGTAGGCGAACAGATAAGTACTGCATCAATATCCTTATGTTCGATTATCGATTTTATATCAGTTGAAGTCTTTTTGATTCCCATAGATTCTGCCCACTCTCTTAACTCATCACTCATATATGGGTCTGCTAAAGCAGTGATCTCAGCAGTTGGGACGTACCGAGAGATACTCGTAGCATGTACCCGTCCAATTCGTCCTCCCCCAATAATGCCCACACGTAGTTTTTCCATAACTTTCCTCCCTATAATCCTGTATTCTCTGCTATATAAACTCGAGCCATCTTTGCATATTTGAATGGATTCGCTTTTGCTGGATCCTGTTCTGCTTCTACAACCATCCATCCTTCATAATCATGTTCTTCAAGTATTCTGAAGATCGAAGGAAAATCGATCATTCCATCCCCTGGAACTGTGAAGGCTCCGGCTCTAACTGCATCAAGAAAGCTAAGCTTCTCATCTATGGTTTTCTGTAGGATCTCAGGTCTTACATCTTTTAGATGGACATGCCCTACCCTGTCTATGAACAGTTTAAGAGCTTCTACAGGATCTTCATCTGAAAAAGCAAAATGTCCTGAATCATAGAGGAGCCAAACAAGATCAGGATCTGTCATATCTAATAATCGTTGAGTCTCTTTAATGGTCTGACATCCTGTTCCCATATGGTGGTGGTAACAGAGTTTGAAACCTCTATTACTTGCGATCTTACCTAAAGTATTCAAGCCTTCAGCTAACCTTACCCACTCGTTCTCGGTAAACTGGGGTTTGCCCTCAAATATTGGGATATCCTGCACTCCCTGGATACTATGGCCCTGCTCTGCAGGTCCTACCACCGAGGCTCCCATTGCTTCTAAATAATCAAGCTGCTTTATGAATTCTGTTCTGACCTCTTCTAGATCACCCGTCGTAAGGAAGCTACTGAACCATTGGTTACAGATCTGTATCCCTCTCATATCGAGCATTGGTTTCAGTATTTCAGGGTTACCCGGATATTTATTCCCTACTTCACTTCCAGTAAATCCTGCTAATGCCATCTCACTGACACACTGTTCAAAAGTATTCTCACTCCCAAGATCTGGAAGATCATCATTAGTCCAAGCTATGGGAGCTATTGCTAATTTAACTCTGTTCTTATCCATCTACACGCCTCACATATGATTAATATTGTTTAACATTGGCAATCTCTTTTACTAATGTCTTATTTGCTTCTACTACCGAGTCCTTCTTTGAGACTTCTGGAGTCCCAACTCTCCACCAACTATGGTACCCGCCAGACATAGAATCAAAATCTACCTTAATATCTATTAGAGTTGATACGGTACTCTTCTTAGCAGCCTCAACAGCCTCTTTTAGTTCGTCGCTGTTTGTTACCGTCCAAGTATCACATCCATAGCCTTCAGCGATCTTCGCATAGCTTACAGGGACCTTATCACCACCAGCTTCAAGTCTATCTGTCACTGGATTACGATAGGTAAGTTCACAACCAAATTTAGGGATTCCCTGAGACCTCTGAAGATTATCGATACACCCAAAACCATTATTATCAAAACACATGATATTGATCTTGATCTTATTTTGTATTGCTGTGAGTAGTTCTGAATGAAGCATGACAAAACTTCCATCTCCAGTCATTGCATAGACCTCTTGATTAGGACAGGCCATCTTCACACCTAGCGTGGCACTGACCTCGTACCCCATGCAAGAGTATCCATATTCCATATGATAGGTATCTACGATCTTTGGTCTCCAGACACGTTGCATATCTCCAGGTAGGGATCCTGAAGCACCTACTACTATCGAATTATCTGCAAAAAGCTCTTCATTCATGAGGCCCAAAGCTCTTAACTGTGAATAACCATCAGCTCCTAACTCTTTAGAGTAGAGTCTATCCACTTCTTTATTCCAAACCTGTTTTGCATCAATGATCTCTGTAGTATAATCTGAGCTATATCCCGTCTTTTTTAACTCTACAGATATTGCATCCAATCCAGCCTTTGCATCACAGATCAAGGGTATTGCATTCATCTTATAGGCATCAAAGCTATTAACATTCAAAGAGATCATTTCCATATTCTCATTCTTGAATGCCCATTTACTACTTGTAGTAAAATCAGATAGCCTTGTACCAACAGATATGATAAGATCTGCATCTTCAGCTATAGTGTTTGCTGCAAGACCTCCAGTAACACCAAGACCTCCTAGATTCATCGGGTGGTCCCATGTCACGGCACTCTTACCAGCCTGTGTCTCTCCAAAAGGAATATTGAATGACTCAGCGAATTGGGCCAATGTTCTACCAGCTTCTGAATAACGAACGCCACCGCCACATATTAACATTGGCCTTTTACTATTCTTGATAGCTTCCACAGCACGAGTGACAGCTTCTGTCGATAGGTTTTGTCTATCAATAAAGTGAACCCTCTTCTCAAAGAATTCTATAGGATAATCCCAGGCTTCAGCTTGTACATCCTGAGGGAGTGCTATACAAACAGCTCCAGCATCAGAGGGTGATGTCAGAACTCTCATAGCATTGATAGCTGCGGTCATAATCTGTTCTGGACGATCTATTCTATCCCAATAACGACAAACGGCCTTAAATGCATCATTACTAGTTGTCGTATAGTTATTAAAATGTTCGATCTGCTGCAATACGGGATCTGGCTGTCTACAAGCAAACACA
>CAZLZY010000271.1:3489-3719 GCA_964564075.1 uncultured Spirochaetales bacterium | reverse complement strand
GTATACTGGTGTCGAGTATCTTTTACTATTCTTCCGGGAACCAACCCGGATCCTTCATATCTTTTTAGGGAATCTACATAAAAATCATTAAATCCCCAAGTTTGTAAATCTAGATTCATCGTATGTTCTCCAATATCTGTTCTGCAGGGAAGGGGGGCAAGGTGACCAGTTTTGCAGCTCCTGCAAAAAGGAATCTCTCCTTATCCTCCCCCAGCTATTCGGTTACTTCT
>CAZLZY010000271.1:0-3479 GCA_964564075.1 uncultured Spirochaetales bacterium | reverse complement strand
ATCCACAGTTTGTGCATCTATGGATTTTTAACCATTCCTTTGATCTTTTCACCCAGACAATCACATCTTCTAGCTCCAGTTCCAGGAAGAGGGGCTGTCTGTCCGCAGTTGTGGCTATTCCTCGTTGTTAGTAGTGTAGCATGAGTTTTATAGATTAATGTCCTGTTCGGTAATTCTACTGATCACATCAGTGGTGTTATGTGAGGAATGGCTAGATAGAGATGTTTATCGTGTTACTATCATATACATGAGTAAACTATTCTTGTATCTGGTTATTCCTGAACAGGAACATCCCTGACTACAATGATTAACATAAACGCCTCCTTGCCTGATCTCAATATAATATAGGCAATACCGATCTACAAGAGATTTTTTTCGTCAATAGAGGAGACCCTTCTCGCTAGCCTGTTTCACTAGTCTTTCACCCACAAATGTCCCGAAGACAACACCTAAAGCGATCGTGACTCCAATCCTCGCTCCTGCATTTACAAAAGCAGTGCCAGTTCCAGCACCGATGGCAACACCGATCGCGATACCCATTCCCATATAGCGTTCTTTTAGGGCTCCTGCTTCAACAAATCCAAATTGTTTTTCAACAACCTTTTGAATCGTAGCTAATTGTTTCTTATATGCTCTAGAGGGTTTCCTATTATTAACAGAGGTTCTTAGCTCCTGTTCAAGCTCTGTGAACAGTGAGTGAATGTCAGGGGCGATAGTATGCTCAAGTTTCTTTATTAGATGGATAAGGATATCGACCTGTAGCTTCTTCTTGAGTTTCTTCTCAAGCTCTTTTGTGATCGATTCAATAGTCTTCTCATATCCTTGTAACATCTTCATGCTCCCTGGATGGTCTCTTTTTTTAGATAGTACATATCCCGAGTATTTTTATAGGGTATCGTATAACCTGTGAGTTGTCATCACTAATAGCACTATAGATTGGGGTAAAAGAAGGGGGGCGAGCCCAATATGTTGGTCAATTCAGCGTACAAGATTCAGTGAGTAAAAAAGATGAACCGGCAGAAAAGATATCTAGAACCACTTTTTGCTTGCTTCTTCTTCAACCTCAGAGAGACTGTTCCCTGCTGCAATACGTTCATACATGGCTCGTAATGTTCTTCTTCGCAGGATCTCTTCACTATTCCTATAATGAGCCTGTATCTTTTCAGCTGCTCCAGCCTTCATTTCTCTATTCCTATTCTGTGTCATATCGTTCTCCTTAGCAGCCTATTTCAGCTGATGATCTGAGTATAGTCATAGGTTGATGAACTATCTAGGACATATGTCCCCGATGAGGATTGAGTATATGGTAGAATAGATCAACGGATGATGATGAGGGATATGATGAGAGTTGAAGATACCGAAAAAAAGATCATGTACTATAGAGAGAAATACCATATGGAGAGATATCTCAATAAGGAGCTTCTTTCAGAGTTAAGACTCTATAGCTATCCGGCCTTCACCAATATCTACCACGAGGAGGATGAACAGCCTAATCTTCTTTTCTTGGTGGAAGGGGAGGCAAAAGGTACTCATTACCTCATGAATGGTAAGGAGGTGGTGATCGCTGTCATGACCCCTTTCATGGTTCTCGGTGACTTCGAGGTATTCACTGATGCACCGATCCATAATGATGTGATCACTACAAAAGACTCAGTCATGCTCGGGATACCTATAGATATCGTCTACCAGTATGGCTCTGATGATCCAAAGCTACTGAAGTTCCTGTTGAATCAGCTTCAGGAGAAGTTCTCTAGTAAGGCTCTGCTTCAGAAAGGGAGTGTTCTTACCGTAAAAGGGAAACTAGCACTCTATATGTTCAATGATCTCAATGATGATGAGAGTTCAGAAGTAGTTCTCCCGGGAAAGGAGGCTCTTGCATCCTTCCTTGGAACGACTCAAAGACACTTGAATAGAGTACTAAAAGATTTTGTTGATGGACGACTCATAACCGGTACCTATCCCCGGATACAGATCCTCGATAAAGAGGTACTGCTCGGATTGATAGAGAACTAGGATCTTTCTCTTCTGTAGTGAGTCTGTACGAGTGTATCTCCATATACGGTGGTATTCACATGTGTGAAAAGCATCCTCTTCGGAAGTTCTTGGAACAGAGGGATACCTCCTCCAAGACAGATGGGGATCGTTGATATGATAAGCTCATCGATGAGATCTTCAGATAAGAAACTCTGCACGACACTTCCCCCATCAATATAGAGATTCTCATATCCTTTGGTATGTACCATATCTAAGATAACTTTTGGTGCTCCCTGGAGGAGTTCGACTTTCCCTTCACGCTCTTCAGGAACCTTTTTTAATGAACTGCTCAATACGAATACCTTGATAGAGTAGGGCCAGGGTATGCCGAAGCTCAAGATTTTCTCATAGGTGTTCTTACCCATAATGATCGCATCAACTTGTGAGATGAAATCATCCCAGCCATAATCAAGATCCTGAGGTACGATCTCCAACCAGTCGATATTCCCCTCTTTATCAGCTATATAGCCATCAATGCTTTGAGCTATGAACACCTGATTCTTCATATCATCTCCTAAGATTACTCTTGAATTAATTGGTAAAATCTGTTAAATTCTACAGTGTAGAAATACTAGTATAATGAGGTTGTAAATGGTAGTCAAGAGTAAAAGACGAGGTCGACCGAACAAGGGTAAGAGTAATCTCTCGAAGAGTATGATCATATCAAGTGTAAAAGAGTTGATGAGAGATGATCAGAAGATACCCAGTATACGTAAACTTGCAGCTTCTTTGGATGCTGATGCGATGGCTCTCTATCATTATTTTCCCAATAAGCATGTGCTGCTTGAATCAATAGCAATATCCTTGGTTTCAGAGATCTATGAACCTCGTGATATACATCCTTGGCAGGTGGAGTTTGAACTCCTCTGTAAGAGTTATCTTCAGCTCCTAGCAACATACAGAGGACTTCTTCAATCTATCCTATCTGTATCAACAGAAGGGCCTGCCTTGATCTTCACCAAAAGATTCGTAGATATTCTTGGGCCTTTGAACTTACCGGAAGATATCATCAAAGACTCCCTAGATCTTATAGCAGACTATCTCCATGGGTTCTCATTGAGTATGAGTTGTGATCCTGATAATACTCTGACTGTTGATATGATCCATGGCCCCTTACATTTGGTGATAAATGCTTTAGGACATGAGAAAAATCTGAATATTTGATAGAGGTAATAACCTTCTTCATACATGTGGCGGAGTTAGATTAGCCTTGAGGGGGTTCAAGTCCGAAGGGATTCTTTATGGTATTAAGGCCCTTCCCTCAGATTGTGCTATAAACGTCTGTTGAAAGGGTCTTCTTATATCTGGGTTAGATTAATCAGATAATTTCTGATGAGAAACTTCTCATGATTCCAAACCTGTAGGGTACATATAACGTGTAGAGTTAGCTATCTATCTTGATACCAAGAAACCCTAGGAAGGATTGAGCTTCGGGAAGGGTGAAC
>CAZLZY010000270.1:0-3723 GCA_964564075.1 uncultured Spirochaetales bacterium | reverse complement strand
TTTAGGGTTCTCATTAGGCTATGTGAATAGCTAGAGAGGGGTTCCCTCTTTAATCAATAAAAGGACTACCTGCTTATGAGGTAGTCCTTTTGAAGTCATAGTATTCTTAATCTCTATTTTACAGGGCCAGCTGCAAGAGCTTCCTGTGCTAGTGTGAAAAATGCTGATACATGTACTGATGCACCAGTAATATCATCTGTGTGACCTTCATCATCTGAATAGGTAATAACTGTAGGATCCTGACTTGCAATGAGGAAATCCTCTACTACATAGGCTTGTTCATGCCATTCAGCCTGAGCTCCACCGAATGCGACCATGTTATAGTTCCCTTCGATTGATTCAGTCTTCTTGTCTTTTTCTTCAACATTGACAGGATTCCAGCCTACTGCGAAGATGTTTCCATCTAATACAGTGATATCAACAACATCTTTCCAGCCTGTTTCCGCATCGAATTCAGCAGCTTCTGCATGATAGGTGCCATTCGCATAAGTACCTGATACTACAGGACCAGCTGCAAGAGCCTCGTCTGCAAGATTAAAGAATTCTATTACATGGATAGAGACACCAGCTATATCATCTGTATGGCCCTCATCATCTTTGTAGCTGATGACTTTTGGATCTTGAGTCTCTAGTAATAATGCTTCGACTTTTAGTGCTTGTTCATGCCATTCAGCCTGAGCTCCACCGTATGCTACCATATTATAGTTGCCACTCTGTGATCGGACTTTCTTATCAGTACCACCATCTCGATTTCCACCGTTCCAGTTTACTGCTACGATATTTCCGTTCACGACTGTGAGGTCTACAGCATATTTCCAACCATTAGAAGCTGCGACAGCCTCTTCAGCATGAAAGTGACCATCTGTATATGGACCACGTCCTACAGGAGTTGCTGCGAGAGCTTTTTCAGCAAGACTGAAGAATGCTACTACATGGATAGAGACACCAGCGATATCATCAGTATGTCCATCTTCATCAGTATAAGTGATTGCTGTTGGGTCCTGAGTCTTCAGGAGTGATGCTTCAGCTTTTGCAGCCTGTTCATGCCACTCAGCCTGAGCTCCACCATATGCGACCATATTGTATCGACCTTTCTCTGATACACTCTTCTTATCTTCTCCAGCTGAAATATTAGCACCATCCCAAGCTGCTGAAGTGATCTTTCCACCTTCAACAGTCACGGTTACCATAGATTTCCAACCACTTGCCGCAAAAGCATCTTCCTGTGCGAAATAGATCCCATCCGCAAATGCTTGTGTAGCTACTTCAACTTTCTCAACTGGCTTCTCAGGAGCAGCTGCAGGTGCTTCTTCTTTTGCACAACTGATCACACTAAATGCAATACAAAGAGTTAGTATCAGAACTAGCCCTTTAAATAATTTCTTCATAAATCCCTCCATCGGTATAAACCTTACAAATATAATAAGCTAAAAATTTATCGATATCAAGTAGGACTTTAATAAATTACCATATTATTCTGATCTTTAAAGTGATGAACTAAATCTACTTATTTCTTTGGAACAAACCCTGTTCTAATTGCCAAAGATTCCTATTGCCTGAATGAGTAGGTATCCTGCTAGGGGGAGTATATTGGCAATACTTAAGAGGATGAGATTCTTCACAGATAGGACGAAGGTCTCTCCTTTGATCTGCTTCTTTGCGAATATCCCAATATTCTTGTTCACTGGGATGAGGACTATCAATGAAAGTAACGAGATGATCGGTTGGAACTTCAGAATGACAGAGATTATTGGTGCGAGAAGAGCAACATAATAGGACCATCTGAAGATGATAAGGGATATCTTCCTCCCTAGGTAGTAGGGGAGCAGGTATCTATCGTTTCTTACATCTTGTTCAAGATCGCAAATATTATTCGCGAGCATAAGATTCGAGATCCCCAGGGTGAAGGGGAGCGCAACAAGAAAGAGTGCGAGCGTATCATAAAGTGAGAAGTCAGTAAGTATACGACCCATACTATAATTGATCACTGCAAGTTCAGGATTATGGATATAGACCGCTAGGTAGATGATGATAAAACCCATGAAGAAACCTGATAGGATCTCTCCTAAAGGCATACGAGAGATGGGTATGGGGCCGAATGTATAGAAGATACCAACAATGAAGGATAAGATACCAAGGATAAGCACGATAGGTCCAGTCAGGATGACAAGGTAGATCCCGCTAATAATAGCTAGCATGAGCATCAAGAAGATCGTGGCTTTTACCTGAGAGATCTTTAACTCGTCCTGACCGATAATATTGAAATTCCTTCTATACTCATCGTCATTGGATTTCTTATAGTCCATATAATTGTTTATGGCTGTGGTGGTCATATCAAAGACAAAAAGAGAGAATAGCATGGTAAAGAAACTCGTCCAACGAAATGATTGGTAGCGGTAGGCAGCATAGAGAGAACCGAAGATAAGTGGGAACATACTAGCTGTCTTTGTTTGAATCTCTACTAATTTTAAAAAGGATCTTATTCTCATTATCTCTTCCTGTTACTTTGATATAGTATGCCTACATGATTTATTATTGATTTTCAACTGAAACAGAGAAAAAAATCTATTTTTCATCATACAGCAGAAATCGAAGCATAGCATATAGCCCATAATACCTCTTAAGAACAAGAAATGATAAGGTATATCATTGTAGCACATGTTTCTAAGTCCAACCTCCGATTATACTTACCCAAGGAGCTCAATAGGAACTTTGACAAGTTTGCTCAATACTGATATCTTCATTCTCATGAAAGGCATAAAGAAAGGTGATCTTGTCATAGCTCTACTAGCAGTGGTCTTGATCGTAGCAATAGGATGGAACACTTGGAGAGCTGGTAGTGGTACACCTGCGCTTCATATACAAGTAGATGAACGAACATGGATCTATATGCTCGATAAGGACCAGACTATAGAGATACAAGGCCCGATAGGGCTCACACGAATCATCATAGAGGATGAGCATGTCCATGTTTCCGATTCACCTTGTACGGAGAAGATATGTATTGCGGCAGGAGAAATCTCAGAGTCAGGAGATTGGATCGTCTGTCTCCCCAATAGGGTCTTTCTCTCTATAGAAGGAACTACTGAAACTCAAAAGGAAGTTGATGATGTGGTCTATTAATGGAAAGAAGCATATACCTATTACTTTGATCGCACAGTTAGGGGCTCTTGCTCTATTCTTCTCAACTATTGAATATATGATTCCTAAGCCCATCCCCTTCATTCGTTTGGGATTAGCGAACGCCCCCTTACTCCTCGGGCTTGAACTGCTAAGCCCTGCTGGATTCTTGATCCTCTTGGTATTAAAAGTCATGGGACAGGCGCTAGTCAATGGGACACTTTTCTCCTATATATTCCTGTTCTCCCTTTCAGGGACTATCTCGAGTGGGCTCATGATGTTCCTGACCCATCGATATGCCGGTAAGGCTCTCTCTTTTGTGGGAATCAGTATTGTAGGGGCTATGACGAGTAATATGGTACAACTCCTCCTTTCAAGATATATACTCTTTGGCTCTTCAGTCTGGTTGATCGCACCCCCTTTTCTTATCATGGGTTTGATCACTTCTATAGTGCTTGGGTTATTTGTCATGGGTTTCACAGAACGATCTACCTGGTTCAAGGCTCAGAAGGTAAATGATAGTAGAGAGGGTGCTCATCAGGGACTGAATCCGACAGGAGCGCCTACATACGATAGGCGAATCGTGATTGGATTACTTGTATT
>CAZLZY010000269.1:0-3739 GCA_964564075.1 uncultured Spirochaetales bacterium | reverse complement strand
GAGAAGATCGTAGTAGTGAAATACGGTGGGTCTGCCATGACTGATGAATATATCAAAGAGAAGGTCATCGAAGATATCGTACTGATGAAACTCGTCGGCATGAAACCGGTCATCGTACATGGTGGTGGCAAGAAGATCACCGATATGTTGAATAGACTCGGGAAAAAGACGGAATTCAAGCATGGTATGAGGGTCACCGATCAAGAGACTGCTGAGATAGCAGAGATGGTACTCTCAGGGAGTATCAACAAGCAGATCGTACAGACTCTGCAGAGTCATGGGATCAACGCTGTTGGTATCAACGGAAAGGATGCGAACACGCTTCAAGCAGAGAAACACCTCGTTAATGGGGAAGACATCGGTTTCGTGGGATACATCAAGAAGGTCAATCCCGCTCTTGTCTCTTCCCTCATCGAGAATGACTTCATCCCTGTCATCGCACCGATCGGTACAGATGAATCAGGTCAGACCTATAATATCAATGCAGATTTTGCAGCTTCTGCGGTAGCAGGAGCACTGCATGCAGAGAAACTCGTATTCCTCACCGATGTCGAGGGAATCATGAGAGATGTGAACGACAAAGCTTCTATCATCCGCAAGATCGGAGCGAAGAGTGCGACCGCACTCATCGAGGATGGAACGATAGCAGGAGGGATGATCCCGAAGACCCTCTGTTGTATCGATGGGATAGAAAAGGGTGTGAAGAGTGTCCATATCCTAGACGGTAGGATAGAACACAGTATGCTGCTTGAGATCTTCACTAACAAAGGTATCGGGACCATGATCACTTCAGAGGAGAACGAAGGATGAACACATCAGAATATATAGCTGCAGGAAAGAGTCATTTTGCTCCGACCTATGCACAACTACCTATTATCATAGAGAAGGGTGAAGGCTGTAATGTCACTGATACTGAAGGTAACACCTATCTTGATTTCGTCGCGGGAATAGCCGTGAACGCACTAGGCTACAGCCATCAGGGTCTGAAGAAGGCTCTTAGTGAAGTCTTAGAATCAGGTGTAACACACACCTCGAACCTCTATTGGAACACCTATGCGATCGAAGCTGCGAAGAACCTTACCGGGTTGAGCGGTCTAGAAAGAGTATTCTTCTGTAATAGTGGAGCTGAGGCCATTGAGGCAGCTCTCAAACTTGCTAGAAAATATGGTCACATCAAGAAAGGACCAACTGCAAATAAGATCATCTCCATGAATAACTCCTTCCATGGAAGGACCTATGGAGCAGTGACTGCAACAGGACAGCAGAAGTATCATAAGAACTTCGCTCCTATGATGCCGGATATCACCTATGCGGATTTCAATGATCTTGAAAGTGTTGCTGCACAGATCGATACAAGGACCTGTGCGATCCTTATTGAACCTATACAGGGAGAAGGTGGAGTAAAACCTGCTGAACTCTCATTCCTTAAAGGAGTAAGAGCTCTCTGTGATGAGCATGATATCCTCTTGATCTTCGATGAGGTGCAATGCGGGATGGGAAGGATCGGCACACCCTTCGCTTTTCAACAGTTCGATGTAAAACCTGATGCAGTCTCCCTAGCAAAAGGTCTTGGTGCGGGAGTCCCGGTAGGAGCTCTTGTTATCGGCGAAAAGGCAGCAGATACCTTTGCACCTGGAGATCATGCCTCTACATTCGGAGGGAACTACCTTGCAGGAGCAGCGGCAGCCTATATGACCTCCCAGCTCATGGATGAAGATTTTCTCGCTCATATCAATGAGGTGTCAGATCAGCTAAGAAGCTCTTTGAATAAGTTGGCAACCACCTATCCAGAACTGATTCAAGAGGTTAGAGGTAGGGGCTTGATGATGGGTATCGAACTATCTACAGGGATCAAACCGATCATTGAAGGCTGTTTCGATAAAGGACTTCTCTTAGTAGGCGCTGGAGCACAAGTCATACGATTCGTACCTCCTCTGATCGTTAAGAAAGAAGAGATCGATTCAGCTATGGCTATTCTTGATTCTGTCCTGAAAGAGTATTAAGTACGAGGTATTCCAAGACGTTCAAGTGTTGAGTCTTTTGGGATGCCCTCTTCATCATATCCCCTGAGTTGATAATACTCCTGCACCATCGGCTGCAGGTCGACTCCAGGGGTGATCTCTTGTTCATATTCATGATCTTCTAAGAATCTTTGAGGCAGGGTATCATCAGCTGCGGTGATACCCATCGATACATTCATCCAACGTTCTAGGACTTGGATTCGCTCCCCTGCTAAGTAGAAGTCCTTCTGACTCATCTTGAGACCAGTGACAGATTCGAAGAGTCCACTCAATATACCCCAATCCATCAGTCCGATTGCGATCTTCGGTAGATGCGACATAGCAAAGCCGAGGATCGGTTTAGGTGTCAATCGTGGAACGGGCGGTTCGAGAAGGACAGAGAAGGCCATGAACTGGCAGGTCTGTAGAGAATTGATCCCAGTATAGATATTCTCGAAGAAACAGGCCCAATGAGCTTTTGATTTAGTCGTATGAGGATTCAGGAAATGGAACATCGCCTCAGGCCCTACGAGATAAGATCCTAGATGACAACCACCTCTATTATTGATAGCATAAGAGAGTCCCTGCCCCCATGAACCTCGAGGGTCATAGGCTGCCATCTCGAGTCCCTTCACATGGCACGCATAGTCTTCTCCACCATAGTGTCTACTCAAGGCTCTTGAGCCTTTTGAGAGATCTTCACCGATCCCAGTTCTATAGGCGATCGATTCAATCGTCTCTGTGATATTCTCCGGATGTCCGAACTTGAGCTCACTAGAGAATATCCCCTGCTCAGTAGCTTCCATAGCCCAGGCAATGGTTCCACCGGTAGAGATAGAATCTAATCCAAGATCATTGAGCTGATCATTCCACTGCCCTATGATGTCAGGATTATAATTCCCAATATTTGGTCCGAACATACCAGTAGTCTCATATTCAGGGATCTGACGTAACTTCCCATCGGGATAGTACCCTTTATGCCCACAGAGGATCGAACAGTGTTTACAGGTCGAATATCGATGACGATATCGCTCCTTCTGTCGTTCTCCGGTGATATGCTCTATCTGCTTATCCGTCTGCCGTTTGAAATTCTCGACCGGCGCGAACTTCTCTGTCATACTCAACTTCACATTAGTATTCGTACCATAGGCTCTATATTTCTGTAGGTAATCATTCCGTTCGATATATTTTCGTGATCGTTTCACGATATTCTTGAATCTTCTTTGTTTAGTAGGGATCACTCGATATGATCGGCCAAGAGCTACGACTGCTTTGAGATTCTTCGATCCCATGACAGCACCCATCCCTCCACGACCTAAGAAGCGGTCACCGGAGCAGATATTAGCATAGGGTATGAGGTTCTCACCTGCAGGCCCGATGACTAGAGCTCCATCTTTGACTCCCATTCCCAGCTCTTCCTGAACTTTAGAGGTAGTGAGACCCCAGAGCTCTTTTGCATCAAGAAATTCAACACCCTCATAGTGGATCGAGAGGGTCACCGGTTCTTTTGAGCGCCCCTCGATGAGTACTCCGTCCCAACCTGCAGTCTTACAGGCATAACCGAAAGGGCCACCGCAGGAAGCCGTTACCATGATCCCAGTCAAAGGAGACTTGGTGACTCCATCAAATCTAGCACTACAGGGTGCTCCTGTAGCCAGTAACGGGCTCATGATGAATCCTAAGAGGTTCTCAGGCCCTAGAGGATCTACAACTACAAAATCAATAAAATAATCATTGAA
>CAZLZY010000268.1:0-3745 GCA_964564075.1 uncultured Spirochaetales bacterium | reverse complement strand
TAGACGAAACCAGCATCACAATTATTAAGCACCTTAGAGATGGAAGAAAATCTTACAGTGCGATTGCTGAAGAACTCTCTATTACAGAGAACACGGTGAGAGCTAGGGTGAACAAGCTACTTGAAGAACACGTGCTTGATATTACCGGTCTCGTCGATCCCGCATCATTACCTAACCATAAGATAGTGATGATGGGAATAAAACTGAAGACCTTGGATCTTGGAAGAAAAGCTAACGAATTCACACGCCTTCGGGGAGTTGTGTTTGCTACGGTAGTCACCGGACGATATGATCTGCTCGTTCAGGTCCTGATCAATGAGAGTAACGGTTATACTTTATTGGATTTCTTCAATAAAGAGCTCGTGAAAGTCTCAGAGATACAGGATGTAGAGACCTTTGTGGTCTATGAGTCGTATAATCTTCGGGTTCCATACATACTATAAGGCCTTCAATAAATTAGATATGAAGCAGTCCTCATTCTTTATGAGGTACTGCTTTTCATACATGAAAGTATAAGAGGTTTGGGAAATGAAAAGAACACCATTGTATGATGGGTATAGCACTTATCCAGGGGTCAAGCTGATTGACTTTGGAGGATGGGAGCTGCCAGTTAATTTTCAGACAGGTATCATAGCCGAACATATGGCTGTAAGAAATGATGCAGGACTGTTTGATGTCTCTCATATGGGAGAATTTCTTGTAGATGGACCTAGTAGTGACGATTTCGTTGACTATCTAGTCTCTAACAATGTGGCTTCTATGTCTGATGGACAGGTGATGTATGCATTGATGTGCTACCCTTCAGGTGGTGTTGTCGATGATCTGATCATCTACAAACGAGCAACAGACTCGTATCTCCTTGTAGTCAATGCTGCGAACATCGAAAAAGATCTTGCTTGGGTGACAAGTGAGAATCCTTGGATCACCGATGATTCAAAAGTGCTCCCTACAATTATCAACAAATCTGAATCCTATGTGCAGATCGCTCTTCAGGGACCGAAAGCACAAAGTATCATGGAATCTCTTTGGAGTGGAGCAAAGGACCTAGAGTTCTTCCGTTTTAATGAGTCTGTCTCTATCGGTGGTATCGAATGTCTTATCTCAAGAACTGGATATACCGGTGAGGATGGATTTGAACTCTATCTACCGAGTGAGTCTGGAATCACTGTATGGGATACTCTACTTGAAGCGGGTAAGGATGCAGGACTGATCCCTTGTGGACTAGGCGCACGAGATACGCTTCGACTTGAGTCAAAACTTCCCTTGTATGGTCATGAAATATCTCAGGATATCACACCCTTAGAGGCGAACCTTTCAGTCTTCGTAGCTTTGGAGAATGATGATTTCTGCGGTAAGGATGCCTTAGTACAGCAGAAGACCGATGGGATACCAAGATCACTTCGTGGGATCATCATGGAAGATAAGGGCGTTCCTAGATCTGGTTATGATGTGTATCGGGGAGACGAGCTTCTTGGTCATGTGACGAGTGGAGCAAAATCTCCTATGCTTGATGAGTTCGTAGGACTTGTTATGGTAAAACGAGGAGCTGGATTGAAATTGGGGAATATCATAGAGATAGATATCCGTGGAAAACGAAAGAAAGCAAAACTAGTCAAGACACCGTTTTATAAGAATACTGGGAGGAAGAAATGAGCGAAGTTGTTAAAGGATTATTGTACAGTCAAGATCACGAGTGGATAAAAGTTGATGGTAATAAAGCCTCTATCGGTATCACCGATTTTGCACAGGCTCAACTAGGTGAGGTCGTATATGTCGAACTCCCTGAGGTAGGTGATGAGTTCGCAAAGGATGATGAGGTATCTAGTATCGAATCAGTCAAAGCAGCTTCAGCGATCATCACACCAGTAAGCGGTACCATCGTAGCAGTGAATGAAGAGCTAGAAGATGCTCCTGAGAGCGTTAATAGTACTCCTTATGAGAATCATATCTTTGTGATCGAACTCTCTGATGAGAGTGAATTAGGAAATCTCATGAATGATGCAGCGTATGAAGAGTTCATCAAGACTCTCTAGATAGGAGTGATGTAAATCAAATGAATCCATATAGTGTCCCAACAAAGAGCGAAAAAGAAGTTATGCTCAAGGCCATAGGTGTCGAAAGCATACATGATCTTTTTAAAGATATACCAGCACACCTCTATTTAGAGAGTTGTGATCACATCCCAAAGGGGATCACCGAGCATGAAGCGATCTTGAAACTACAGGAACTCGCAAGCATGAATATGATCGGAACATCATATCTTGGATGTGGTTCCTATGATCGTATTATCCCCTCTGCAGTGAAGCATCTTGCATCACTGCCAGCTTTTCTCACATCCTATACCCCCTACCAGCCAGAGATCTCTCAAGGTTCACTTCAGGCGATCTTCGAATATCAGACGATGATCTGTGAACTTACTGGAATGGATGTATCTAATGCATCACTCTATGATGGTCATACAGCAGCTTCTGAAGCGGTGGTCATGGCAAGAGGAGCAAAACGAAAGGGGAATGTACTTCTGGTCTCTGAAACGATCCATCCTTATACTTTGGACGTGTTAAAGACTCATATTTCCAGTTCTGACATCGTAGTCAAAATCCTTCCTGAGACAGATGGGATATTAAAACTTGAGACCTTGGAATCTATGATGGGTGATGAGGTGATCGGTGTATTGGTGCAGACCCCGAATATATTCGGTTATATTGAAGACTATACCGGTTTCGCTGATTGTATACATAGTCATAAAGCGAAGTTCATCATATCAAGTGATCCAATCGCATTAGGCCTTATACCTTCTCAGGGAGACTGGGGTGCTGATATCGCTATTGGTGATATTCAACCCTTCGGGATCTCTAGAAGTTTTGGTGGCCCTTCTGCCGGTTATATCGCGGTGAAGGATAAGATGATGAGAAAACTTCCCGGACGTATCGTCGGAGAGACTGTCGATACACGAGGGAAACGGGCCTTCGTCCTGACTCTCCAAGCGAGAGAACAGCATATCAAACGAGAGCGAGCGACCTCTAACATCTGCTCGAATCAGGCTCATGTAGCTCTGACTGCCGCTATCTATATCTCTTTGGTAGGGTATGCCGGGATCAAACAGGTCGCTATGCAATCTGCACAGAAAGCTCATTATCTCTCTGCGGTATTACAGGACCTTCCTGGTGTCTCGATGTACGGATCTGCCTCTTTCTTAGGAGAGTTCACCCTCAAGTTCACGAGTACCGACCTTGTGGTAAAGTTCCTAGATGGGATGAAAGCCAAAGGGATCTTTGCAGGTGTACATCTAGGGGAACTCCATGAAGAGTTCTCTTGCTTAGTGACTGTAGCGGTGACTGAGAAGCGAACGAAGAAACAACTTGATGACTATATTTCTGCAGCAAAAGAGGTGTTAGTATGACCTATACAAGTCTCATATTCGAAAAGAGTTCACCAGAGCGACAGGGCTATCAATTCCCTAGACTCGATGTTGAAGCTCTTGATATTGATCAGATCCTACCAACCTCCTTGCAACGTATGAGTACACCGGTTCTCCCTGAAGTCTCAGAGGTCGAAGTCGTAAGACATTATTCGAATCTAAGTCTGAAGTGTTTTTCCGTTGATATTGGTAGTTATCCTCTAGGATCCTGTACGATGAAGTACAATCCCAAGGTCAATGAGGATACTGCTACATTACCTGGTTTTACCGAACTGCATCCACTACAAAGTGTTGATACGATACAAGGGATCCTCCAGCTTCAATATG
>CAZLZY010000267.1:439-3756 GCA_964564075.1 uncultured Spirochaetales bacterium | reverse complement strand
AACTCTGGTTCCTGACCTCAGCTCTCGTCATGATCACGATCTTGAGTGTGACCTGTCGTATCCTCGATCACTACGAATTTTATCACGAATGAGGCAGAAAGAGACCTCTCGAAGAATATCGAACAGCTCTCAGAGAAGATCAACCTAGTCTTCAATGAGACAGCCGTATTCAGTAAGATGGCGATCTCTAACAAAGAGGTCCAGGACTTCTCCGTGCAGGAAAGAATAGGGAGTTTCTCTGAAGAGCAGGATATCAGAAGGATCCTGACGAGCTTCGTTGTCCCTAGGACCTATATCGAGAAGATGCATCTCTACCTGAAGTCCTCCAAGCTCTACTATAGTTCTAACTATTATCTTGAGACGAGTCCCTCTTTTCGGGATCATATCGAAGAGATCGAAGCGAGTCTCAGCCCAAGCCATACATCGATCTGGGGGATACCCTTCTTCTCGGCTGAATTGGAACAGTATGTCTTTCCCTACTATCGAAAGATCTATTTCGGGAAGAGTGGCGTAGACCTAGGTTTGATCGAATCACTTGTCCCTGTACGACTGTTCATATCAACGATCGAAAACTCGGTATTATCTGAGATCGGTAATCTCTATCTCATCGATGATGAGGGAACGATCATCGTACATAATGACAAAGATATGATCCTAGAGAAGGTAGAACCCTCTTGGCTCAAGTTTATCAAGGATAACCTGAATACTACCTCCATCTATAACCGAACGATCCTCTGCTCTTCTAAAGTCGTTCCAACCACAGGATGGATCATCGTCAATGAGGTGCCTCAGACTCTGATCATGGGTACTGCTCAAGATATGAAGTTCAAGTTCTTCTTCATCGGTATCATCGCTTTGATCTGTACAGTGTTCATCTCCTTTAGATTGTCTTCACTGTTCACCAAACCATTACGTGAGATGGAGACCTCGATCACGGCTATGGAGAATCTGGATTCTAAGAAGTATGTACAGGTCTATTCGATGGATGAGATCGGGAAACTCGGTAAACAGTATAACCATATGATCGATAGATTAGCACAATCTGCAGAGCTTGGGAAAAAACGTGAGGTTCGGATCAAGGAGTATGAGTTAGCTTTATTGCAATCTCAGATAAATCCCCATTTTCTCAATAATACACTAGAGAACATCTGCGGTCTGATTGAATTGGGCCGGCGGGATGATTCGATCTCCTTGATCGGAGACACTGCAGATTTCTATCGTTCGATATTATCGACCCATAACCTCATCATCGATCTGAGACAGGAGTTGAATATCGCAGAGCTGTTCGTCAAGATCCAGAATATCAGATCCAATAATAGGATCGATTTTGAGATAGATGTTGCTGAGAGATATATGGATAAACAGATCATCAAATTGACACTACAGCCGCTTATCGAGAATGCGATCCGCCATGGTATGGATTACAGCTGCGATAAACTCAAGATCCTCATAACCAGTATTGAGACTCATGATGAGCTAATCATCAGTATCAAAGATTCCGGATTGGGGATGGATCGAGAGGTTGTTGAGAGTATTCTAAAGACCGAGCCGAAGACTATAGAAGGGCGGACCAAACATGTCGGAGTATTTGCCACGAATCAACGATTGAAACTTCATTTTGGGAAGCAATATGGATTGAGATATATCTCAGAGAAGAACAAAGGGACGATCGTTGAGATCCATCTACCGAGGGAGGTTGAAGATGAAGAGATTCGGTGAAGGGTATAAGGTGCTTATTGCCGATGATGAACCTATCATACTTGAAAGATTATCTTTGAATCTCACAAAAGTAGGTTTTGAAGTCGTAGGGCTCGCAGAGACTGGTAGGCAGGCCTTGGACCTCTATGAAAAGACATCCCCCGACATCATCATCTCTGATATCGCCATGCCTGTCCTCAGTGGGATAGAACTGCTTGAGACTATTCGGTTAGGTGATAAGACGGTGAAATTTATATTCCTTACCGGATATAGTGAGTTCAACTATGCGATGTCTGCTCTGAAGCATGATGCAAGTGACTATCTGCTAAAACCTCTTGATTCTAAGAAGTTATTCGATGTACTTCAGAAGATCATAGATAAGATCGAAGAGGAAGAGGAGTTGGAGTCTTTGATCAAAGAGAATGAGATCCTTAAAGAGGGCTCTCTTATCTATAAGTTCCTATCTGATGGTACTATTTCACCCGAGATGAAAGGCGAGACTCGATCATGGTTAGAGGCCCCTGATGGGATCCGGATGTTGATGATCTATGGGAAGATCGATCAGATCGAGACCGAAGAGCGTATGTATCTCATGGAGAATGATAACTATATCATGTTCTTCAAGAGGGGTAGAAGAGATATTGAGAAGATCTGTTCCTCTACCTCTTATTCAGCTCTCGGTGTCCCTTGTAAAACAGGTAAGGAGCTACGAGAATCCTATCGTGTACTGAGAAGAACCCTACTGAACAGATTCTTCTCCCCTGATAGGCATTTCTATAAATATGAGATAAGTCAGAAAGCAGATAAGGATAAGGTTCAGGCTCTAGATCAACAGAACCGAAAACTGATTCAAAATCATAAGATCAAAGAATTGATAGAACTCATCGATATCGAGATTCGCGAACTGAAGACACCTGAGAATCTAGAGTACTTCGTATATCTGATCAAAGGCCTGATCCTAAGAGGAGCAGAGAAGAGCTTGGGATCTATATCGATCAACCACTCTCCCATCTGGATCCTTGAGAGGTTCTCAGATATTGAGAGTTTTAGTACCTGGGTGAAGACTCTTATCGCAAAGATATATGCTCCTAACGGGGGCAAGACAGAGCTAGATCTTCCTTCACGTGTCAAACAGTATCTTGATGAGAACTATACCTCTTCCTTGAGCCTTGAGACTATCGCAGTCAATGTATTCGCCCATCCGAATTACATCAGTACGAAATTCAAAGAAGCGATGGGGCTCACTGTCACTGAATATCTGTGTTCATTACGGCTAGCTAGGGCAGAGGAGTTACTGACTACTACGAGCCTGACCTGTAAGAAGATATCTTTGATCGTGGGATTCCAAGACCAGTTCTATTTTTGTAAATGCTTTAAGAAGCAATATGGTGTGACTCCTACATCCCTACAGAAGAAACGATGATCCCCACAGAGATCATTCTGCATACTCCTTCTCTAATCTACCTATTATGTCATTGAAATATGTAGATTGAGTATGTATAAGTGATCTAGGTTTGGTTCTTAAGCTTTCCATGAGAGCAATAGGGGATAGCTCTTTCAGAGATCAGGGCTCATATCTTCTATCAATTGATATCATTTTTACTCAATACCCTTATTTA
>CAZLZY010000267.1:0-429 GCA_964564075.1 uncultured Spirochaetales bacterium | reverse complement strand
ATACTCTATTACGCTTTTGGTTAGTCAACTCAACAACGATACCCAGTTTTGTTAATTTCTTCAAAGCTGAGTAAGTTGTAGCAGGCGAAAGATTGGATTTTTGGGATAACCATTGAGCAGTGGCAATAGGACGTTCAAAAAGTGCTTTATGGATATTCCTAGCAGAAGTAGATGATTTCCCTAATGTCCCGATGAGTTCAGTATTTCTATTTGATAATTTTAAGAGTAAGGTTGCTGTTTCAACTGCTTGTTCAGCTGTGAAAATCACAGCTTCTGCAAAAAAATCAAGCCAAGCTTCCCAATCCCCATACAACCGTACATTATTTAATAACTCGTAATAATATTTTCTATGCGTTTTTAAGTAGAGACTGAGATACAGAAGAGGTTCTTTTAAGATATTTTGTTCATATAAAAGTAAGGTAACTAATA
>CAZLZY010000266.1:0-3761 GCA_964564075.1 uncultured Spirochaetales bacterium | reverse complement strand
AAGGTCGTCGAATCACGAAATGTGGTGGATGTCCGTATCATGAGTGAACACAGCAATACGGTAGCAACTTAAAGGCGATGATCGTTTCACTCTCTTCGTTTGGGATGGTCAGCAACTCTAGGATCACTGAGCTAGTTGAAGGTATTGCAGGTATTCAGATCAGCGATGCGACGGTATGTAACATACTTGTTGACTGTGCCAAACGCTGTACCGACTTCATACCCTCCTTGAGAGATAGAGTGAGGACCTCTGAGGTGGCTCATTTTGACGAGACCGGTATCAAGGTCAATGGCAAGGTTCACTGGGCTCATACTGCTTCTACCGATACGATTACGCTCATCAGTGAGCATACGAAGCGGGAAGTTTCCAATTAATCCTACTTTTAGGATTAATTGGAGAGAAAAGTTTTAGAATGAGTAAACTCAAGATGCAGGTGGCAGGATCGTTTCGATCGAGTCATGGTGGATCAAATTTTTGCACCATATTCTCGATCATTGATACGGTCAGGAAGAACGGCGGGAACCCATTCAAATCTCTCGTATCATTGTTCAATAACTCATTCTCCTTATCATTTCTCAACTAACATCTAGCTGATGGACCTGACTAGTTACTATTATTGTATTATTACTGCATAAACAAGGCCCTGAAGAATATCTTCAGGGCCTTAAGTTACTATCCGGATTACTTCAATTTTCTTATTTGTAGTATCCAGCTCGAATCATAATTTCGGTAACTTCTTTTTCAGCCTTTGCAAGACCATCTTCTACACTGGATTCGCCTGCTGCGATATTATTCAATGCAAGAACAACCTTCTCAGCTGCCTGTACCCATTCAGGGAAGCTAGGCTGGGTTCTAGCAGTCTCAAGGACAGTTGCAGCTACATTGTGAAGTCCGTTGTTCAGTTCATTAACCAGGGGGTCTCTCAATGTTGCAAATTGTGCTGCTACAGAAGTAAGCATCTTTGGGTCACTTTTGTCTGTTACGGCTCTCAGGTCCATCTTAGCACTATTTGCCCATTTTACGAATTCCCAAGAAGCATCTTTCTCATCTGAGAATGATGTTACAGAAAGAGGCATGGACATAGCGTATGAAACCTGGTTTCCATTGATACCAGGTACGTTACAGAATCCGATCTGGTCAACGGTTAGGTCGCTTGAGTCAGGATTCTGAAAGTTTCCGTACGCCCACCAGAAAGCATATACCATAGCTGCTTCACCAGTAGTGAAGGAAAGGTTAGCATCATATTCTGAGTAGGTTACACTACCTGGAGCAGCAGATTTATCCTCAAGGATAGGTTTCATATAATCTTTGGTAGCGGCAATCCCCTTAGCGGTATTGAATGCCGGTTTGAAATCTTCATCAAACATCTCAGCACCATACGCCCAAAGGTAGGTAAGCCATGGATAAACAACCTGTTCAGCACTCTTTCCATACTGAAGTGCAATACCATACATATCTTCATTCTCAGTTATTACCTTAGCATTATTCTGTAATTCCTCGAATGTCTTAGGTTCATTGAGACCATATTTCTCATAGAGGTCTTTTCGATAGAACATAAGCATTGGATGAGTTCTTAAAGGTAATCCATAAACTTCGCCATCCCATGTACAAGTTTCGATGTAAGCATCTGACCATCTGGTTAAGTCAATTCCGTCAGCTGCGATTCTTGAGTTAAGAGGCACAAGATAGCTACTTAATGCTGGTACCCAAGTATAATGTGAAATAAAGACATCATAATCTGAAGTTCCTGAAACTGCCTCAATGGTGAACTTCTGATAAAGATCCCCATAAGGAATAATTTCAATCTCAACTTCGATTCCGGTCATTTCAGTGAATTCAGGTAGATACTTTTTCAATAGGTTATTCTGCCCACTTGGGTGGAGAAGAGCCTTAATCGTTGCTCCTGAATACGGCATACCTGTTTTGAGATTCCAAGATGTAATCTCTTGATCTGAATAATTTGATTCTACTGCTGGTGCAGGACTTTTTTCCTGCTGCCCACCTGCAAATACCATTCCCATACTAACAATCATGACAAGTGAAAGAATAATTATAAAGCCACTCTTTTTCATAAAAGCCTCCTTTAGATGTATATCATCCCCATACGGGGAAGATTGCTATTTAACTGCCCCAAGGGTAAGACCTTGGGTAAAATGTTTCCGTACTAAGAATGAGAAGATGAAGATTGGGACCATGATCAGAATTCCGGCTGCAGACATCTGTTCCCAGATAACACCACGATCTGTTACGAGACTGTTAAGTCCTACGGTCAGGGTAACCGCATTATTTCTGGTTAGGATTAGTGCGAAAAGGTACTCATTCCAAGACTGTATCAGGGTGAAAATCGATGTCGTTATGATCCCGGGCATGGCCAGAGGGACGGTGATCTTTGTGATTACTTGGAGAAACGTGCAGCCCTCAACGAATGCGGCTTCCTCAAGAGTGATGGACAGTCCATCAACAAATCCCTTGATCATCCACGTGGCGAATGGTAACACGAAACTGAGGTTCATCAGTACCAGTGCAATTCGAGTATCCATCAGATGCAAGGTCCTGAACAATACGAAGTAGGGTATTACGATAACTACCGGTGGTATGAATTGGGTAGAGAGCAACCAGATCAACAAAAGATTCTTAACCTTGTAATGGAACCTTGATAGTGCATAGGCTGCAAGAGAGGCTACCGGGATTGCGATAATGATCGTAATAACTGCAACAATCACGCTATTGAGCAGTAGATGTCCGAAATTATTAGGTGCTGAGAATATATTGATATAGTTCTGGAATGTTGGATTAAAGAATAGGCTAGTTGAATAGGCATCCTTAGCCTGTTTGAATGCGGTAAGTGACAACCACAGGATAGGGAGGAATACGAAGAAGGTTGTGATGAAAAGACCTAGACCACTAAAAAGTTTCTGGAGGATTCTTTTGAAAATATTCATGCGTCAACTCCTCCTTTCATTACAGTTTTGATATAGAATGCGGCAAACACGATCATTACGAGTATCAGTAATACTGATTGTGCCGAAGCATACCCCATTTCAAAGAACTTGAAACCGGTCTTGTAGATGAAGAAGTTTATCGTTTCTGTTGACTGCCCAGGTCCGCCATTTGTAAGGGTCAAGACTTGGTCAAAGATCTTTACTGAGAAGATAGTCTTTAAAAGAGTTACCATGAGTAGTACTGGCAGGATCAACGGTAACTTGATGAATCTAAACATCTGAACCCGATTGACTCCGTCTATCTTTGCAGCAGAAAAGACATCCGGATGTATCATATCAAGTGCACCGATGAAGACTAGTGCCATAAAGGGGGCCCATCCCCAGATCTCAGTATAGGCCAGCCAGAACAGGGCTCCTGCCTTTGTTCCTAGGAAAACCGCATCCTGTAATGGAGGTATGAACCAACCGATGATTTTATCAATAATCCCGTAGTGTGGATTAAGCATGAATCTCCATGTATATCCCTTTAATGCCGGGCTTATAGCATAGGGGAATATAAGGCATGCTTTCAGAATAGTCCTATAGATCCCTTTCGGGTAGAGCTGCAGAGCAATTGCTATGGCGATGATAATGGACAATACCACAGATACTATAGTGAAGATGAATGTCACACCTACTGAATTCCAGAAATCAGGGTCTTGGAATGCTCTGAGATAATTCTCAAACCCAACCCAACCCTTCGGTTCTGGTGATTTTAGAAGGTTCCATTCCTGAAAACTTACGATAAAGATATTTACGACTGGATATATGGTCATGGCG
>CAZLZY010000265.1:0-3774 GCA_964564075.1 uncultured Spirochaetales bacterium | reverse complement strand
CAGTGAAAAGAACAAAGAACTAGATATTCTAAAAGAACAAGAAGATGAGATCGTTCCAGATATCGATTCAGATGTACTTTTTAAATTCGAAAGGATCATTAAGAATAAATCTGGTGTTGGTATAGTTCCTATTCATGATACCGTATGTACCGGTTGTCATATGACACTTCCTGCACAATTCGTGAATGATGTAAGAAAGGGTAAAGATTTTATGTTCTGCCCATACTGTAGTCGTATTCTCTACTTCGAAGAGATCGAAGAAGAAGTTATAGGTTCAGCAGTCGGTGCAGATGATATTGAAGAGGGTGCATTAGCAGATCTTGTAGATCTTGATGATTTTGATATTTAAATAATTTATTTCTAGGTCAGACGATCGCTTTATGCAAATTGCATAGAGAGGAAAGTCCGGGCTCCATAGAACATGATGCCGGCTAACTACCGGGAGCTTCGTTAGAAGTTACAGAAAGTGCCACAGAAAATATACCGCCTGCTTGCAGGTAAGGGTGAAATGGTGGGGTAAGAGCCCACCGCCTGTCTGGTAACAGACAGGGCAGGGTAAACCTCTTCAGGAGCAAGATCAAACAGCAGCATAGTTGTTCGCTTTAATGCTGTGGGTAGGTCGCTTGAATATCTTAGTAATAAGATATGCAGATAGATGATCGTCGATAACAGAACCCGGCTTATAGACCTGGATTTTTATTTATGAACAATGATTTTACAAAGAAAACAGCAAGGACCATTCCATACCTCTTTTTGGTTTTAACATGTATAATGGTTATCTTGCTCCTTGCTGTTTCTCTATCTACTTTCAAACAAACAAAACAAGAAAAACAATTTCTTAAAGAATTCTATTCTGGTGATTATCAGCAATATATTGATTCCTATAATTCCTTAGATGAGTTAAATCGTGTAGAAGAGACCTTCTTGTATTTATATGGGATCAGTAATTTTCAATTAAAGCACTATGGTAAGAGTATTGAGAGTTTTGAACTCTTTCATATTCTCTATCCGGAAAGTTCAAAAGACCTTCCGTTATCATATTATCTTTTAGGAATATCTTATTTTAAAAATAATATGTATGAGATGGCTAAAGAGAAATTATTATTAGCTGAATCTTATGGATATTTGAATAATAGAATATATCTGTATCTTGGATTAATTTCAGGAGAATCTACAGATCTTTATACTACAAAAGAATATTTAGAAAAAGCTGGATTAGATTCAAGAAGAATTGCATATTTCTTATTAAACAAATATATTGCTCAAGGTAAGTATGTTGAAGCTGAGTTACAATTTGAACTATTGATCCATCAAGCAGTAACTGAGCAAGAATTATATAAACTCTATCTTAGAAAAGCTGATATATTCCCACAAGAATCTATTCAGCTATTAAAAGAATTGAGTCAATACATCAAAACACCTGAATTACTTCAGGACATCTATCGAGAACTTGCTGTTTTATATGAACAGCAAGGAAACCTCATAGAAGCTAGAACCATGCGAGAGAATTCTCAGAATTTGGCAGATTAGAGGAACATTATGATAATTAGACCGGAAATAGATTTAAAAGAAACTTTACTAAATATTGAGAAACCTGGTAGATATATTGGTGGTGAATATGGCAAAAAGAAAGAGTTCAATGATGATATCAAACTAATAGTTGCTCTTTGTTTCCCTGATCTATATGAGATTGGGATGTCAAACAATGCTGTCAGGATCCTATTTGATCTTTGTAATTCAATTCCTCATGTATTATGTGATCTAGTTTTCAGTCCAGCTCCCGATTTTGAGAAAGTACTGCTTAATAAAGAGATACCTTTGTATACTCTTGAATATGGGATCCCTCTTCATGATTGTGATGTATTAGCCTTTACTGTTGGATATGAACTCGCTGCGACAAATATTCTAGCTGTATTAGAGACTGGTAAAATACCTATACATACTGAAGATAGGGGGGAAGAGCATCCATTAGTGATTGCAGGGGGTCCAGCAATCACTAATCCAACACCATTTGGAGCTTGGATAGATGGGATCTATATTGGCGATGCCGAATCAGATCCAGGATTACAAGAGATTTTAAGAAACTTGATAAAAGCTAAAGATGAAAAAGCTAAAAGAGAACAAAAACTATTAGTTCTTGAAACCCATCCTTCAATATGGTCTAAACAGAAGCATGCTGCTGCTGCATTAATAAATAAGAGCTTTGGAATGGTTGAACCAGAATCAGATCCATATTTTGTAGCACCAAATATTTCAATCGTTCAGGAACATGGAGTAATCGAGATCATGAGGGGCTGTCCCAACGGGTGCAGGTTCTGCCATGCAGGAGAGTTCTATAGGCCTTACAGACAGAAAGATATCTCAAAGATCATTAAAGAGGTTGATTTTAATTTGAAGAATTATGGGTATAGAGAGATTACCTTATCTTCTTTATCTACTGGAGATTATCCCCACCTCGATAAACTTATAACATCTTTGAATAATCGACATGAAAAGAACCATATTTCTTTTTCACTACCGTCTCTAAAAGTGAATTCTTTTACACTTCCTGTCCTTAAGGCAGTTTCAACCGTAAGAAGAAGTGGCTTGACCTTTGCTATTGAAACGCCTGAAAGTAACTGGCAGATGGCTATGAACAAAGAGGTCCTTTGTGAAGATATAATCGCGATCATAAAACAAGCCAAAGAATTAGGATGGAAATTAGCGAAATTCTATTTTATGACAGGTTTGCCCTTCACTGATCTTGAAAGAGAACCTGAAGCTATTGCTGACTTCCTCTCAGAGATCTATAAAGCCACCAAGATTCGCATGAATATAAATATTGGTACATTCGTACCAAAACCTCATACGCCTTTTCAATGGGCTAATCAATTAGAACCTGATTTTGCTCTGGAACACCTTAAGAATATGAAATCACTTCTGATCAGACGTTTACCACAAGTAAAAGTAAGTTTTCATGATTCCTATACATCCTTTCTTGAAGGTATGGTATCACGTGGTGATGAAAGAGTAGGGGAGATCATTGAAAAAGCTTATTTCAAGGGATCTAGACTTGATGCATGGGATGAATATTTTAATAAAAATAATTGGGTAGAAGCGATTGCTGAAACTTCATGGGATGTATTACATGAAACTTGTGATGCAACACCAATAGACTCTCAACTACCGTGGGATAATATCAATGTCGGCGCGGGTAAAGGATTCTTAAAGAAAGAGTATGACCATGCATCAAAGTATGAAGCAACTCCTATCTGTGCTCCTGTTTGTGATCATAATTGCGGTGTTTGTAATCCAAAAAATGATTCAGAAGTACTAGATGCAGAATTAGTTAATGATCTTTTTTCAGATGATCTTATTCCTGATGAATCGACAGCAGACGAACAACTATCATATATTCATGTAATTGCTACCTATAAAAAGAGTGGTAAAGCAATCTACTATTCTCACATTAATATGATGAATATCTTTGAAAGAATGTTCATGAGAACAGAAATCCCTATAGAATTCACTCATGGATTCAATCCTAAGCCTCGTTTAGAATTTGCTTCACCATTACCCATGGGGGTATCTGGAAAAGAAGAGGTTATGTTATTCAGGATTCCTGAAAACTATTTAGAAGAACTCTTCAAACCTGAGATACAAGCAATTTGTAATGAATCACTTCCTAAAGGGATAGAACTTTTAACCTTTGGATGTAAAGGATCCGGACATAAATCAATATCAGCAGCTTATGCCGGTTCTGCCTATAAATTTTCAGTAGATAGTACTGAACAG
>CAZLZY010000264.1:0-3811 GCA_964564075.1 uncultured Spirochaetales bacterium | reverse complement strand
ACTTCTTTCAATCTATTTCCAACAAATTACCAACACTGTGCAAATGATGGTTTTATATATATAATCCAAATAACGTAATATCTCATACATAGGTGATGGGATATAACTTGGGTTTGACAGAATCAGAAATGCGGTATACTATATGAGTGTACGTTAACGCAACTGAGGAAGTGAATGTTTATGGCAACCATAAAAGATATTGCAGAGGCTGCAGGAGTATCAATAGGTACGATAGATCGTATCATCCATAAAAGAGGAAGATATTCTCAAAAGACAGCCGAACAGGTAGAGAAGATCATGTTAGATTTTGGGTATGTGCCCAATATACATGCTCGAGGACTTAAGAATATCAAGAAACATACATTCTCAGCAGTCATCCCGAAGAGGGAACAGGATAGTGGGTACTGGGATCTAGTCTATAAAGGATTACTACGAGGTTCTGCTGAGTTACATACCTTTGGTAGTTCTCTACAGATATATGAATTTGATCGTTATTCCCGTGAATCATGTTTACAGGTGTTAGATTTGGCTTTACATGATGGATCTGAGGGGATCATTACTGCACCAGTACGTCCAGAAGATATGGGCATTGCTTTATCTGAGGGGGAGAAACCCTTTCTTTTCATCGATTCGAACATTCCAGATATGTCAGGACAAATATCATATATAGGACAGGATTCGAATCAGAGTGGGATCTTATCGGCGAGACTCATGTCTTTATTACTTATGAATAAGGTTGAATCAGAGATACTTATCATAGAACCACCGGGAAACAATCATCATTTGAAAAATAGGATAACCGGGTTTTTAGGATATATTCATACCATGATACCAAAAATGATTATTTCCATTGAAAAGGTCGAATCATATAGCGAGAAAGCATTTCAGGAGTTTCTAGAAACCTCTTTCTCAAAGAGAGATAGACTCCCTGATGGGATCTTCGTTGCGAATTCCCTTGTCTATGAGGTTGCAGCTTTTCTTGAAAAAGATCCTAGCCGTTTTGATGGCATGCATCTTATCGGATATGACATGATCCCAGGTAAAGAGACCTATATTGAGAGCGGTATCATAGATTTTATCATCACACAGCAACCTGAAGAGCAGGGGTTCAAAGGAGTCTTGTCCCTATATGATTCACTCGTATTAGGGAAAGTGATCCCTAACACGGTGAACACCCCACTACATATCATCACAAAAGAGAATCTAAAGACCTTCATGATAGAAGACTAGAATCATATAGATCTAAAAAGGAGGATGAATCCTTTAACGGAGTTTTATACATCCTAGACTCCCAGATTGAAAGAGTCTTCAATCAAGAAGTAATATATGAGAGAACATGGGAAGGATACCTATGAAAGGCAAGCATCAACGAGCACAAATGCGTTAACGTAAACGCACAATACGTTTCATAACAAGGAGTAGAACATGAAGATTTATAAGGAAATGGACATTTGGATGGCTATTGGTTCACAGCATCTCTATGGGGAAGAGGCTTTGAAGCAGGTAGCTGAAAATGCACAAGTGATATCGAGTTATATCAACGAACAGGATGTGATCCCGTCAGCGATCATCAATAAAGGGGTTCTTACCACACATACTGAGATCGAACAGTTCTGTATCGATGCAAGTGCTGATCCCCGTTGTGGTGGAGTGATGTTTTGGATGCATACATTCTCACCATCACAGATGTGGATCAATGGACTAGCGAAATTATCTAAGCCAATACTTCATCTTCATACCCAATTCAATCGTGATATTCCTTGGGATGAGATCGATATGGATTTTATGAACTTAAACCAGTCAGCCCACGGTGGGAGAGAACATGGATATATCAACTCACGTATGAAGATAAATCGGAAAGTTGTGGTAGGCTATTGGAAGGATGAAGACGTCCTCTCAAGGATCGGAGCATGGATGAGAGCTGCGGCTGCTAGAAAGGATCTCTATGGAGCCTCCATCTGTCGTTTTGGAGATAATATGAGAAATGTAGCAGTTACGGAAGGCGATAAGGTAGCTGCTCATATCGCATTTGGATATGAGGTGATGGGGTATGGTCTTGGAGATCTTGGTGAGACGATGGATATGATCAGTGATGAGGATATCGATATTCTCATCACTGAATATATTGAAGCCTATACGGTCTCAGATGAGCTGAGACCCGGAGGGGGGAAAGAATCCTCTTTACGTGAAGCAGCGAGACTAGAACTTGGGATCGAACGATTTCTCATAAACGGTGGTTTCAAAGCCTTTACGACCACGTTTGAGAATCTTACAGGTTTAGTTCAACTTCCAGGACTTGCTTGTCAGAGATTGATGGCTAAGGGTTATGGTTTTGGAGCTGAAGGAGACTGGAAGACGGCGGCTCTCGTGAGAGCTATGAAAGTGATGGGTGAGGGGCTAGGTAGAGGTACTTCCTTCATGGAAGACTATACCTATCATCTAGACCCGGAGAACATGCTAGTCCTTGGTTCTCATATGCTCGAAGTATGTCCCTCTATTGCTGGTGAAAATGAAGTACGACTGGAATGCCATCCTTTAGGTATCGGTGGAAAAGAGGATCCTGTACGTATGGTGTTCGATGTTCCAGGAGGTGCTTCGCTTAATGCCTCTATCATGGATATGGGTAATAGATTCAGATTACTCGTCAATGAGGTAGAGACATTGGATCGTTTTGTAGACCTTCCAAAGCTCCCTGTTGCTCGAGTACCTTGGAAACCATTACCAGATCTGAAGACTGCAGCAGAAGCATGGATCCTCGCTGGAGGTGCTCATCATACCGGTTATAGTCAGGCTGTGACACCTGAGATGTTAATCGATTATGCTTCTATGTGTGATATGGAACTACTGATGATCAATGATGATACGAAGATTGAAGAGTTCAAGAAAGAGTTGAAATGGAATGATCTCTATTATACGGTGAAAGCCTTCTCAGGTAACGTTTAAGAGATAGCTCCTGCATATGGTTGCATATCGAACATATTTTGATATGCAGCCTCTAACCCCAAAAGAAAGCTGCTGCTTTGTTCATGACTAACTCAAACGAATCTTCGACATCAGTACTCTTCTCACCTGATAGAGGGAAAGGGTGCTCATGCTTATAATCGTAGGGTAGATCGAGCATCTCGATTGATATATCACTACCTTCCATCGATCGTTTGACTGCTTCAGGCCTCATGACCTTATCCTGTTTCAAACTTACCATCTGTATATGATCATTGATCTCTTTGAGTCTTTCGATCCTTTCACCTTTCATCTTATCAAATAGAAGCATACTCTTGAAATAGTGGTATACCGGATCATTCTTATAATCTCCAAGTGCTATAAGATCTTCTACTCTACCTGAAAGTATATCTTCAAAGAAACGTAATAGACTCTCAAATGCCTCATTATCTATGATTGCTTTGTTGATCGGTGTAGTCTGGTCAAGAACAGCACCTCCACAGAACATGAAGGCCTTCACAGGATCGAGAAGGTTCTTTGGGTTGGCCATCATCAGGACTTGAGTCAGTGTAGCACCAATAGAATATGAGAAGATATTAACAGAAGGATTGGCATGTATACCTGGAATAACTCCCTTCTGAATATCTTCAAGAAGCTTTATCACATCAAAGAAGGTTTGTACTCCTGATAATATGAACCTTTGAGGGGAGAATTGTACTCGGTAGCTTAATGCAGCATTTGCGAAGGAGCTAGCTTCAAGATAGGGGAGCAGAATCTTTCTCTCTTTCATGACAGGCATCATCTTCCTGATATTACTCCATGATCCTGGGGACCTGTTCATATGAAATGCGATTGGAAAGATGATGACAGT
>CAZLZY010000263.1:0-3814 GCA_964564075.1 uncultured Spirochaetales bacterium | reverse complement strand
TATCTTGAGGCATCAGAGAACTCATCCTCTCTTTTGATGTATGGAGGTAGTGGAACATGACCAAGGGTCTCAAAGAACTCCTCATCAAGAACTCTGTCTGTCTTGATGAGCTTAGTTCCACCTTCACTCTCGATGAGTGTTGCTTTCGTATCATCCTCGAAGGTATATATCCTACCTTTCTTCTGTCTTTTGGCTTTGGTCACCATGACCTTCCATATCATATCATCTAGTTGTTCAAGAAAAAGGAATTCTACTTCACCGGAGAACTCAGTCTTTGCAAAGACACGTGCTTTACGAACTTTTGAGTTATTGACAATGATCAGTGTATCTTCTGAGATGAAATCCACGATCTGTTCTATCGAAGAATGAGTCACCTGTCCGCTCACCCTATCTAATACCATCAGTCGGCTTCTGCCGCGGTTATCAGTGGGATATTGAGCTATCAACTCTTCTGGAAGTTTAAAATAGAAGTCTTTGGTTCTCATCAGGTTCTCTCTTTTCTTTTTTTAATAAGGCATATGCCTTCTCTGTGACGACTCTTCCACGAGGAGTCCTCTTTATATAACCTTGCTGTATAAGGTAGGGTTCATAGAAGTCTTCTAATGATTCTATAGCTTCACCTACAGAAATAGCGAGTGTATCGGCGCCTACGGGACCTCCACCATAGAAATCAATGATAGTCTCAAGGATCTTTCGGTCTAGATCGTCAAGTCCCTGACGATCTATACCAAGACGTTTAAGTCCTTGTTTGACAATATCCTTAGTGATGATCCCATCTCCAAGAACCACGGCAAAGTCTCGTAATCTTTTGAGTAACCTATTTGCGATCCTTGGTGTTCCTCTAGAACATTTAGAGAGTAATATGATCGCATCATCTTCAATATTGGCATCAAGGATGCGTGATGATCTATGTATGATCTTCTGTAGCTCCTCATCCGAATAGAATCCGATCCTTGTGGTTATTCCGAAACGTGTATAGAGAGGAGCAGCGACTTTTCCAGCCTTAGTTGTTGCTCCAATCATAGTAAAATGAGGGATAGGTACTCGGATCGTCCTTGCCGCAGGACCTTGCCCGATGACCCAGTCAATCTGGAAATCTTCCATCGCAATATAGAGCATCTCTTCTAGAACTGGTCTCAATCTGTGTATCTCATCAATGAAGAATATACTACCTTCTTTGATGGTAGTCAGGATTCCTGCAAGATCTTTAGGTTTCTCTAGAGCTGGAGCAGAAGTCAATTTGATCTCTGCATCCATCTCATTGGCGATGATTGAAGCTAAAGTAGTCTTGCCAAGGCCTGGAGGGCCACTGATAAAGACATGATCTAAGGTTTCATCTCGTTCTTTTGCAGCGGTGATGAATATGTGGAGATTCTCTTTGATCTCCTTCTGACCTTGAAAATCTGAAAGGAATTTCGGTCTTATGAGATCATCGGGATTCAGTACGTCTTCATTTCTCTCATCAGTAGTCAGAATTCTTTCTTCCATTTCATGCCAACTTGATTATTGAGGCTTTGAACAGCTGTTCTTCAAGCTGTTTATCATTCGTTATCTTCGAAGAAAGCTCTTGATAGGTATCAACAACTACCTTCTTAGTCTGTTTCCGTTCATATCCCATATCGATAAGTGCCTGAATGATCTCTGAACAGATCGAAGGAAGATGATCTATATTTGAACCATTCTTTGTATGTTCCGTGAAGAGTTCAAGTTTATTTCTCAGTGAAAGAACCAGTTTTTGTGCAGTCTTAGTCCCAAGCCCAGGGATTCTCACTAATCGGTCTAGATCACTCTGATCTAATGCGGTGACAAGTTCTGCTACCGTGATCCCTGAGAGAATCTTCACGGCCTGTTTTGGGCCGATACCATTTACTTTTATCAGTTCAAAGAACATCTCACGTTCTTCTTTGGTGCTGAATCCAAAAAGTTGCATCGAGTCTTCTTTATGGTAAAGATAGGTATATACTGTTATATCATCTTTCTCAGATGTACGTATTGAATCGTAGAATGAACTTGCTGTGGTTGAGACGATACAGGAGAAATCAATTGCCCCTGTATTAAGTACTATCCTATTGGGTTCTATCGTTACTACTCTACCGTGCAATGCTTCGATCATATCAGATTCCAATCCTTTGTTTTGCGAGAGACTGAGTACAGTGGCAGATCGCAGTGGCGAGAGCATCTGCAGCATGATCAGGTTTTGGGATCTTTGGAAGTCCCAATAATATCTTTACCATCTCCTGTACCTGCCTCTTATCTGAACGCCCATAACCTGTTATTGAGGTCTTGATCTGAAGCGGAGAGTAAGAGAATACAGGAACATCATGTAGGGATGCTACATAATAGATAGCCCCTATTGCTTTAGCGACCGAGATAGCACTGCTCTTATTCTGAAAATAGAAGATATCCTCGATACTGAGAGCATCAACACAATGAGATGCAAGAATATCTGAGCAGTCCTTACCAATATGTTGAATTCTTTCTTCAACAGGTGTATGTGCTTTTGTAGTGAGATGACCATAATCAATCAATCTGAACTGCTGATTGGTAGAATCGATCAATCCCCATCCAATATTAGCTAAACCGGGATCTATCCCCAAAACTATCATCAATTAATCTTCTGGCTCGTATTCATCTGGGATCTCAAGATTAGAAGAGACTGTCTGTACATCATCAAGATCTTCAATCCTATCGATGAGTCTGAGTACTTTTGAAGTCTTTTCATTGGTGAGCTCGACCATGACTTCAGCGATCTTCATGATCTCAGCAGAAAGCTGTTCATATTCTGCAGCTTGGAGTGCTTCAAGTACTGGTTCAAAATCTTCAGGAGCTGTGATCACTTCGATGATATCACCTTCGGTCTTCACATCCTCAGCTCCTGAATCAAGAGCTGTCTCGAAGATCTCGTCTTCAGTATATTTCTCTGCAGAGTATGCGATGATTCCTTTTCTCTGGAATAGGTATGATACACTTCCAGATTCACCAAGGTTACCGCCACCTTTTGTCAACAATGAACGTACATCAGCTGCAGTCCTGTTCTTATTATCTGTAAGAGCTTCAATGATCAGTGCAACTCCACCAGGACCATATGCTTCATAAGTCAATTCTACATAGTTAACACCATCAAGACCGCCGACACCCTTCTTAATAGCCCTAGCAATATTATCTTTAGGCATATTCTCAGATTTAGCTTTTAGTACAGCTGTTCTCAATCTAGGATTGGCTTCAATATCTCCACCAGCAAGTTTAGCTGCTATAGTGATCTCTCTGATTATCTTTGTGAAGATCTTTCCTCTTTTCGCGTCTAAAGCCCCTTTCTTGTGCTTGATCGTCGCCCATTTACTATGTCCTGACATATGGTCTCCTCATAATTCATTTACAACTTTATTATGTTATAAAACTATCATAGCTTAAAAAACGGTGTCAAGTGCTACCGTATAACTCAGCTCTTCCTGCTCTAGTTCTATGAACATATCGATAAGTATAGTATTCAATTTTAACATACCTGATTCAGTAGTGCAGATATATCTCTTATCTTTGAGGAAAAGATCTGACTGATTCAAATACTTTTTCAGGGTATCAGATATAAGACTTATCATATTACAGGAAAAAAGTCTCTCAATATAGGATAAATCTATACCTTTTACCGTTCTCAGCCCCATGATACATATCTCTTCGAGTAATTCTTTTGGACTTAATTCCTCTATTTCATAGATTATAGCAGAGAGATCTAGTCCTACATCAATATATGATGAGATATCACTTTTACCGGTCATCCTGTATGCCCCAAGTGAATGATACAAAGTCGATGCAGCGC
>CAZLZY010000262.1:0-3816 GCA_964564075.1 uncultured Spirochaetales bacterium | reverse complement strand
ATAGCTCTTATTCAATCCATTTATTTTCAAGACATTTGTATCATTCATATCTCATGATCTCCAAAGGTGGTTTTCGTATCAATTCATGTATCGCTAAAAAAATAGAAAGTAAAAAGATACACAACACAAGTGCAGCTAAAACGAACAGTTCATGCCAGTAGAGTGCCACTGGTAATTCTTGTATGAAGAACATGGTATTCTTTTGTAAGATGAATGAAGCTGCTTTTTCTATGAATACCAGGATCTCATTAATATTATTCGTACATAAGAAACCAAGAATGGTCCCTACTAGTATCCCAACAATAGCTATAGCAAACCCTTGTAGAAGGAAAATACTATAGATCTCTCCTTTCGATGAGCCCAAGGATCGTAGTAAAGCGATCTCATCCTTCTTATGAAAGACATACTTCTCAAAAGAAGCTTTTGCATTCATGATGACTACTAAGAAGATAAGGGAGAGTAATAACATCATCCCATATTTTTCCAGCATTAAAGCTGAATATAATCCAGAGTTAGCCTCTTTCCAGGTTATGACCTTCTTCACACCAGTTATGTCTGCAATTTCCTCTTGCAAAGATGAGAGATCCGTCTCTGTAGTCTTGATCCCAATTGAGGGTTGTTGGTTCGGAAGAACCTTTCTAAGAGTAGTTTCATTAATGAATATCATCTGAGTGTTGATCTCAGGAAAGTCGCTTGAGAATCTAGCAGTTACAGAATTATTGAATGTAAGAGGAACATGTTTCACGACTTTTCCTACACCCATAAGAGTAACAGATAGTTCTGAATCGATCGGAGCCCGAAAAACTCTACTCATATACTCACTGATCAGTATCTCTTGCTCATCTAATCTCTCTAACAAATCAAGGATATTCAGATGTTCTAGAAATCCTAAATCAGTTGTGTATGCTGTATTCTCGATACCTCTTAATAAAACCGGGTAATATTGATCATCACGATATTCGATCAGTGCATGGGTATCGATGAATCTAACCGCTACCAGTACTGTTTCAAGATCTTTGATCTCCTTCTGTACGGTATAGACATCAGCAGCATCTTCAAGCTCAACTTGTAGATGATATGATTTGATCTCCCTAAGATCAGATAGGTAGCCTGATTGAAGTCCATTCATGATACCTATGACGATAAAGATCGCTATGAATCCTATCGTAATCCCCAAGATCGTGAATAATGCAGAGGTATATCGTTTATTCCTACTACTAAAAAGGAGTTTTCTAGCTATATAGGTAGAAGAGAACCAGGACCTTCTTCTCTTACTCATATCTCACCTCTACTATCTCATTATCCTCAGAATACACGACGGTGGCGTAATATTCACCCTCTAAATAGACTTTCTCTTCTCTTAAGTCCTCAGTATAGGTTACCTCTTTGTGTAGGATGCCATTATTCAATACTCGCACCGATCTTTGCTCATCAGAGTTGAGATAGTAAGAATAATTCATGATTCCTTCTTGATTCTCAACCTGTTTCTCAAATAAGACTCCATTCTCATCATATGAGTTTATCATATGGTAATCATCCGATGGAGCAGTTGGTGAGTTGAATGTTTCTTCTAGTAATCTTCCTGTCTCTGGGTCACTAATAGTCTCTAAGATCGTATCAGTACCATGGTCGATGATGATCTCTATGACTTTCTCATCAGTTATTTCCTGGATCTTCTCATTCTGAAGAGTCCCACTCCTATAGGTCAATGTAGAATGGACACCATCTTTGATCAGATTAATCTTGAAGACATCGTTGTTCCCAATGGCAAACGTATCTTGTTCAGTTGAGAAGATCAGTGAATGATCTAATACCCGATCAGCGTCAGGGATCTCTTGATATACTATTAACCCTTCGAGGCGTCCTTCATCGTTCACAAAGAATAGAGAGTCCTTTACCGAATCATCTGAAGTTCTGATTATAGAATATAATTGACCTCTCATATCATACAGATAGGTCTCTGATTGATAATCCCCATCTATGAGCTGTTGTAAGGATACTAACTGATTATTGATGTGATGAGTTTTCAAGAGTGTCTTACCAGAAGCATCAATTCGATCCATATAGGCATGTACACCATCTATAGTATGATATTCCTCCCATTCAAGGGAATCTTCAAAATAGAGGGTCTTCACTGTTTCAGTAGGTGTCTCTTCAATGGTAAGATAATACCCAATGGGTACTTCTTGTTTAGAATCTAAATCAGTCAGTCTTTGCCCTATTGAATTAGATGAATGATAAGTGACAGGTCCGGCCCACATACTTAACGTGATGCACATATACAGTATGGATAGTATAGGCCGTGATCTTATCATGCTAATCCTAATAAAGTATCAATGAAATCATCTTTATTAAAAAGTTTTAGATCATCGTATTTTTCACCCACTCCGATATAGGCTATCGGGATATGAAGTTTTTTTCCGATCTGTACGATACTCCCTCCCTTGGAAGCAGAATCATATTTAGTCAGGACTATCGCATCAATATTTACTGATTCATTGAATTGTTCAGCTTGCCTAAGGCCATTCTGACCAGTAGTAGCATCAATGACAAGTATCTTCTTATAGTTATCAGCGGGAAGTTTACTCGCAACGATCTTATCTATCTTCTTCAATTCTCTGAGTAGATTCTCTTTGGTATGCATTCTTCCTGCCGTATCAGCTAAGATGACCTGTTCCTTGTGAGCAATAGCACTATCGATCGTATCGAAGATCACCGCACCTGGATCAGAACCTGGAGATTGTTTAACAATCCTTGTTTCAAGTTTTTTAGCATGAAATGAGAGTTGATCGATCGCTGCAGCCCTGAATGTATCTGCAGCTCCAAGAACTGTAGAGATATTCCTTTTCTGAAAGAGATGAGATAGCTTTGCGATCGTTGTAGTCTTACCTACTCCATTAACACCGAGTATGAGAAATATGATTGGAGTTTCTTGTTCTTCAATCGTAAAGTCTATGCTCTCAACATAGGCAGAAAGTATTGTCTTCATCTCTTGAAGTAAGGTTTCTTTATCAAGTTTCTTCTTCTTTGATATTTCTCGCAGATCCTCTACGAGTTCAAAAGTGATCTGAGCACCAAGATCTCCCTCAATCAGAGTATCTTCAAGATCTTCGAAGAAAGTCTCATCAATCTTGTTTCGTTTGAATATGTTAGCAAGTTTTTTTCCAAAGAAATTATCCATATATAAGCCCTTTATCTATTAATTCGAATTAATTGATCCTATGGTAATAATCCAAAAGATCGATGATTGAGAGAATTCCTAAAAAGATTGTGGTGGTATTACCAGCAAGCTGAAAAGTCTTCCAGTATCCCTGATCGGTAGTATCATACATGAATTTAGAGAAAATTGATATAGGGAGGGTGAGAATCACTTTACCCAAAGAGGTATAAAAATCATTCTTACCTAAAGAGATCTGTTCTTCGAATCCTTGCCAATAAGGGCGTAGGTAAACGACTTCTTGTAAGTTTGATTCTGATAAGGAACTTCTAAATGTCTCAAAACCTGCAAGTTCAAGTTCTATGATATCAGAATACTCATTATCATTCTGTTTAGAGAACACATATGGGGTCTTCCCAACTTCTTCTACATTAATAGATAAGGAGGCTCCAAGAGGCATAGAAGAGATATACCGTTGTTCTTTCAATGATGTATCTATTTCAATGACAAGTTCCTGATAAGGATCAAGAACTGCAATATTCTTCTGCTCTATAAGCAAATCCTCATAAAAGATCGATAATGCATAGATACCCATTGGTAATACATTGAATATCTCATGAGAGGGGGTGGTTATCACCTTATTATTCAATCTCAATGAT
>CAZLZY010000261.1:1206-3820 GCA_964564075.1 uncultured Spirochaetales bacterium | reverse complement strand
GTATCGGGAAAGCGCTTGATATAGCCAAAGAGTTGAACCTCCCTGAATCTTCAGTCTGGACTGATTGGGAGAAGATGATCGAAGAGGTAAAAGATCTCGATGCAGTCTTCTTAGCCCTACCCATACCTCTTAACCATCCTGTCAGTAAAGCCTGTTGCAAAGCAGGTCTATCAGTACTCTGTGAGAAACCTGCAGGTATGAGTAATGAAGAGGCTGAAGATACTCATACGTTCTCCTCTACCTTTGGTGTAACCTATATGACGGCGGAGAACTTCCAATACAAACCAGAATTTGTCAAAGCTGTGGAGCTACTCGAATCAGGACTCATCGGCAGACTTCATAGTACGAGTTGGAACTGTTTGCAATACATGGATGTCAATAATATGTACAACAAGACTCAATGGAGAGCCCATAATGCATATCCTGGAGGATATGTCATGGATGGCGGTGTCCATTTCGTCCATGCTCTACAGATGTTCGCAGGCCCGATCACATCAGTGTTCGCTCAGACGGCATCTATCGATGGAGCCTTAGGTACCATGGATCTTGCCCTCTCTATGCTTATTCACGAAACCGGAGTCGTAAGTTCCCTGAACATGGGCTGGAGAAATGCCAATGATGATAACAATATAAAACTCTATGGAGATAAGGGATCTCTCATCATAAAAGAGGATGAGATCCTACAACTCACCCAAACGGGAGAGAAGATATCTCATCCTTTTGAGAATGAGAGCAGCTTCTATCTGATGTGGAAAGATTTTATCACGCACCTCCAGACTGGAACAAGACTACAGATGCCCACCGATGCACCGGTAAGAGATGTGAAGGTGATCTTGGGTATCGTAGAATCTGGTAAAACAAGAGCAACAGTGATCATATAGCTTGATACCAGGTTTTAAATCTTGATAAAACGATAGAATCAAGTCATATAAGACCTACCCTCTTGATATCCAGAATCATCTGGGATGATACTATATTCACTCATCCTCAACACAGGAGGATAGAAGATCGTAGAGACATCCCCATCGGGTTCAACAAAGATACTTTTAAAACCTCTGAAGGTGATAGCACACCTAAATCGCTTCTCCCTGCAGTAATCTAGCAGATATATGACTGCATCTGCTTCAGATAAACCAGAAGGTAACGCAAGAGAACTATACACTGCAGCCATATACCTGACTGTTGCATATTGAGGTCTGAGATCCTTTCTTTTCGAAACGATCTTGAACTCCTCAAGATCCTCCTTAGCTAACTCTTCTATCCTCTTGATATCTGCAGCGATGAATGTAAGGAATTTCGTTGGCACTGGTCTTGTTAGGGCGATGATTTCTTCAAGTAAGAGAGCTGGAACGATCTTTTCTGGTAGAAAAAGAGTCTTAAGAAATGAATCCATGGGCCCGGCAGCATATACCTTCTCTCGTAGATAGAGCGATGTCCTCTGGAATCTCTGATACCCGGGTACTTGATTGTGAGTTGATGAACTGAATAGTTTTGGTAATGACATGTTATCCTCCGTTTTAGCATAATTGTTTAATGACGCTTGCAAGTAGGGGAATTCCCCATAAATCAACGTCTTTATATATAGTACTGTATTTAGTTCAGGATTTCAAATGATTTTTTGCATGTATGCTATTTTCTGATCTTTACTCTTCAATGAAATCAGCAATCTTTCCAGCATAATAGAGAGGGATATGTAAAACAGTTGAATCACTTAAGACATCAAGGGGTTTACCAGAAATAACAACAGCCTGTTCCGGCTGATACTTTAGGATATATTGTCTAAGGCTTTTTGCCTGAGTCCTTATTCTAGCTTTAACTTCTATAGGAACGATTTCCCCCATATTGCTCTGATACAAGAACTCAATCTCAGAATTTCGCTCTTTCCATGATACAATAGGATGCTCTGAAGACATTATTTCTTGAATAACAAAATTCTCAGCAAAAAACCCCTTGGTTATACCATAGTTCTGGAGTACGAGTTCTCTTGGAGGAAGAGCCAACATCGACCCCAGTAAACCTATATCAAAGAGATAGCACTTGAACATATTTTGTGATGTAAAGGCCTCTAATGGTAGTTCAGATTTATTTGCTATACCAATCTTGCATATAAGAGAAGCACTTTCCAACCAATGAATAGGACCCTGAAGTGCAGCAAACCCTTTCTTTCCTGGAATAACATCATTGAATTTAAAACGGTTAGTGGTGAGATCATTAGTGCGAGAAAGTTGTTTTGGGATATTCTGAAATACAGATATGATATGCATTGAATTAGTATTCCCTGAATACTTAGCAAAATCACTTTCATACATGGTAATCAATTGGGCTTGAGTCTTTCTAATCTTTTGTAGACTCAGTTGATCCATCTTCCTATTTTGTGAATTGTACTGTAGAACAACTTCTGGCATCCCACCCGTGATGAAATAACTATAGAGTTTTTCTAGAAGTTTATCATGTGCAACAGAGGATAATTGTTTTTTCTCAATCCCTTCATAAAATGTTTTTTCCAAGATGTTATTATCAAGAGTCCATATGAATTCTTCAAAAGTAAAAGGATAGAGGTGGAGAAACTCAACCTTTCCTACAGGAAATGATTCACGACTCAGTTGAAGACCTA
>CAZLZY010000261.1:0-1196 GCA_964564075.1 uncultured Spirochaetales bacterium | reverse complement strand
ATCAAGCTCAGGGAGATCTTCACAAAAATATTTTAAACTATTCAAAGCTTTTGGACATTCTTGTATCTCATCAAAGATGATAAGATCACTCTTTATATCAATGGGTTTTTCTTGAAGTAGTGTTAATTCATCAAGGATTCTCTTTGGATCAAGATTCTTCTGAAATATCTGATGGAGTTCATGAGCCTGTTCGAAATTAAAATAATGATAGTCAGGATAATGGTTTTTTCCAAAATATGTAAGAATAAAGGTCTTACCAGTCTGCCTAGCCCCTTTTAAAATAAGTGGTTTATGATGTGTTCTAGTCTTCCATTCTAATAAATCTTCAGTAATCTTCCGTTTCATATATCTATATTATGACTTAATGAGACTTTTTGCAACGTCTTTTTCCTAATATTGAGACTTTTTGCAACGTCTTTTCAGTATAACTACTACTTTTTACACCCACTTATCTATTTTAAAAATGAAAAGAATTCTATTTAGTATAGATCTCGTTACAGGCCCTCAACGACAAGCTGCCATGCGAAGATATTGCTAGTAAGATGAGGAAGCTTGGCTCCTTCGTCATAGTCTCCTCGAATAAGATGGATTGTAAGGACATCCTCCCTCTATACTACACCAGAGTGCAGGTAGAGCAGGGTTTCGACATCGCAAAGAATAACGTCGACTTAGTTCCCCTGCGCATCCAGGGGGAGGAGACCCTCAGAGGCCATCTGATGCTAACTTTCTTGTCAACCATACTCTTCCAGCTGTTGCAGAAGGACCTACTATTGCATACCCAGAAAAAGGACAAGATTAATCCTGAAGGAAGCTTCCTTGCGCTGAGGAACCAGAAGTGCAAGGTGTATGATGGGGTGGTCATCCCCCAGGAACCCACAAGGAGGATGAACGACATTTACAAGCTACTGAAGATTCAAAGCCCCGTTTCAATCCCCTTCCAGAGGTGATGTGGCCTGTGGTACGAAAACAGGGTGGGAATTATAGTTTATTTAAAAACCATCATTTGCACAGTGGTGGTAAACGATTGGGGAAAGTGATAAAATGAACGGGCATTGAGAGAGCGATGGGGCAACAGGTGGTGCTGAATAAGTGAATGGTGGTGCTTTTAGGAGCTAATACTCAGAAGCATTATACTTCGTGTAAACCGTATATCTTAATAGGAAATTTCCTTATTTAAGAGACTTTCCAAAATCTAG
>CAZLZY010000260.1:0-3849 GCA_964564075.1 uncultured Spirochaetales bacterium | reverse complement strand
AATATTGACAATGTTGGCTTATCTGGAATCGAGTATACCTTTGACAGACTCCTCTCGCCACTTCCGAACCCTGCCCTCGAGACGACCTATGGTGATGATATCTATATGACAATTGATCATAGAATCCAATATACTGCAGATCAAAGGTGTCTAGAGATGATCGAAGAACATGACCCAGATAGTGCTGTGATCCTCATCATGGACGCGAAGACTGGAGAACTGCTCTCCTATACCTCATATCCTTGGTTTGACTTGAATAACTATAATTTAGCTAAACCAGAAGAGAAATCGAACAGACCGATCAATTCCATGTATGAACCTGGATCTGTCTTCAAGATATTCTCTCTTTCAGCCATCCTAGCGATCGGAGAGGCTCGTACTGATGAGATATTCCTCTGCGATGGTTCCTATACATTCACGATGGACAATGGTAGATCTGCAACCATTAACTGCCTATCGACGCATGGTGAGGTCGGACCAAGAGAGATGCTCAAACTCTCTTGCAATGGTGCAGTCGCTTCGTGGGCATTACAGACGAATGATACTGCATTCTATCAGTATCTGCAGAGTTTTGGTTTCAATGAGAAGACAGGTATTCAGATGCCTGGTGAATCTTCAGGAATGCTACAATCCACAGAGAACTGGTCAGGACGTTCTAAACCTACTATCGCATTTGGTCAGGAGATCGGCACTACTGCTCTACAGATCATCACCGCAGCTACAGCTCTGACGAATGATGGGAATCTTCTTAAACCTGCGATAGTACATGCCATCTATCATCAGGATAGTGAGACCTTCAGCTATAACGAACCTGAGATAGTTAGGAATGTCCTTCCTGAAGATATCGCTAACGATATATTGAAGATGATGATAGCGGGTACCGAATCTGGGGGTACAGCGATCTTTGCCAAAAGAGATGGTATAGAAGTATCAGCAAAGACAGGGACTGCACAGATCCTTGATATAGAGACTAATTCTTACTCTGCTGATCATGTCCTAGCATCGACGATTGCGATACTACCTGCTGCTGATCCCCAATATATTATCTATGTTTCTGCTGATAATCCTAAGGGTGGTTTTACTTATGGAAGTAGAGTTGCTGCTCCAACGATCGAAAGGATCAGTTCTGATATGGTATCGATGGGATTATTGAAGACCGATGAGAGCGAGATCATCTATATCTCAAATGATCAGTGACGAGCTAATAATCTTTTTAGCAAACCCGATATCCCAGTCCCACGAGAATTGATCACCATCTGCTTTGATAAAGATTCAGCCATTTTCACGATCTGTTTCGAAGCATTACTTTCTGGATGCCCGATCACAAACGGTCTCCGCTCCAAGACTCCTGCATGTACTTTCTCATCTTTTACGATCGGTCCGAAGTGTTTCACATGAAGTGAAAGAAAATGGGAGGAAGCCTTCTGTATCTTCTGATATAGTTGTGTTCCCTGTTCTAAAGAATCTGCAAGATTAACTAGGATTTGAATCTCTGGGAGGAGAGCCCTATCACTCTGAGATAAGACCTTGATCAGCCCATAAGAATCTTGGATAGAGGTCGGTTCAGGAGTCAGGACGATGAACGCATCTTCCGCCGCAAGAACGAAATCTATGACATTCTTTGATATCCCCGCACCTGTATCGATGACAAGATAATCAGCTTCAGATAGTTTTTTCAACTCAGAGATGAAGAGAACTCGTTTTTGTTCTGGTAGATCTGCAAGACTTGCCATACCAGATACACCGGCAATGACCTTAACACCATACCTTGTAGAGGTAATAACCTCTTGAATACTCTTTCCATGCTGAAGGACATCCACAAGAGTGAATTCAGGTCTTACTCCTAAGAGGATATCAACATTCGCCATACCTAGATCAGCATCTAGTAATAATACTTTCTTTCCCATCTTTGCAAGTTGAACAGATAGATTCACCGATAAGCTAGTCTTACCTACCCCACCTTTCCCACTTGCTACCGCAATGATTCTAGTCTCTTGAGATACTAGTTTTCGCAATGTATCAGCCTGATCAGTCATCTATTCTCCTAGTAAGTTAGAAAGTCTCTCTCATCATTCGAGATTCCAAGATAATCGGTATCTTCTCCAATCTTCAGATTCTCCAGATCGACTGAAAAACCCTGTAATCTACGAAGAAAGAGACCTTCTGTCATAGGGACTAGATCTTGAGGGACTCTCTGACCAGTTGCTGCATAGCGTACTGGGAAATCAAGTTCATGGATAAGACTGATCAAGTTACCGACCATCTCAGTCTCATCAAGTTTTGTCAGGATGAGTGAACTGATAGGAAAATCTGAGAATCTTTTTATCATCCGAAGTATATCTGAGTTCTTCATTGAGGCTGAAACGGCAAGGTTGAATGAGGACCTTGTATCCTTGATACAAGTTTGTAAGATGCTTACCATCTCCTGGTGGATCTCTACATCCTTTGGACTCTTACCGATCGTGTCGATCAGAATCGAATCGGTATCATGATAGGTTGCTAGATAGGTATCAAGCTCCTCTTTTGAATGGATCTCATCAACAGGGATTCCCAGGATCTCACCAAAGGTATTGATCTGAGCTCTCGCTCCGATCCTATAGGTATCGATATTGACGATCCTCACATGCTCAGCTCTTTGGAGTTGATTGACTGATAACCCTCGTAAGGCTGCTATCTTCGCTATCGTGGTAGTCTTCCCAACACCAGTTGATCCTAGGAGTATGAATAGGTGAGGCATAGCGATCTGTCCCTTTCTATCTACTTTGATACTGTCACTGATCCAAGTGAGCACTTTAAGCTCGATGAGCTCACGTTGAAGAAGGTCTGAAGGAGAACATTCGACTTTGATCCTATCAATGATGTAGGAAATATATGCAGGCGTGAACTCATTATCAATGAGGATGTCTGAGATGAATCTCAGGTCCTCATCGGTGAGGATATCTTCAATTGGTTCTTCAATCAGTGGGATCTCTTCACTTTCTGGGATATCTATGTGCTTTAGCTCTTCTTCATCATATTGATACGCAGAGACTTCGAAAAGAGGGGACCTTCGTCGACCGAAGAGCCCTCTTCTCTCGATACGCTTTGTTGCGTAGATCTTGAGGTTTGTACCATATTGCTCACGCAGTTTTGAGACAGCTTCATCATAGGATGAGGCCTGCTCAATGACATATTCCATGGAGGGCTCCAGAATTATCTAAAGAATATAGCGACTCAAGTCCCTATCTTCGATTATATCATGTAATCGTTCATCGACATACGTATCAGTTATGGTGATAGTCTGCCCTCTTAAATCACTTGCATTGAAAGAGACCTCTTCTAGTAGTCTTTCCATGATGGTATGAAGACGTCTAGCCCCGATATTCTCAGTATTCTTATTCACTTCAGCTGCAATCTCGCTCATTCGTTTGATAGAATCATCTGTGAACTCGATCTCTACATCTTCAGTTCTGATCAATTCTATATACTGCTTGGTAATAGCATGTTCAGGTTCTCTTAGGATCCTATAGAAGTCATCACTCGTAAGATCATTGAGTTCTACTCGTAATGGGAATCTTCCCTGTAGTTCCGGTATGAGATCCGATGGCTTACTCATATGGAAAGCACCAGCTGCGATGAATAGGATGTGAGAGGTATCGATCATCCCGTGTTTCGTATTGACCTTACAGCCCTCTACGATCGGTAGGATATCACGCTGGACACCCTCTCTAGATATATCTGGTCCACGTCCACTATTCTTTCCGATAGCGACTTTATCGATCTCATCGATGAATATGATCCCGAGTTGTTCCACTCGTTCTTTAGCTATATCACTTGCACGATCCATATCGACAAGCTTATCCATCTCCT
>CAZLZY010000259.1:0-3865 GCA_964564075.1 uncultured Spirochaetales bacterium | reverse complement strand
TTATCTCCTGCTTAGAACTGAGTCCCTTTCTTGTTAATCAATTCTTCATCTCGTTCAGTCAACGGAATCTGCTTGCCCTTGGAATCGTAAATACTCATATCCAAAGCAAGACCTCGAAGTTCCTGTACTAATACGTTAAATGATTCAGGCATTCCAGCACTCGTTGCCGGTTCGCCCTTCACAATACTTTCATAAATCTTCACACGACCGTTCATATCATCGGACTTGATGGTGAGAAGCTCCTGTAGAGTATTAGCGGCACCATATGCCTCTAACGCCCAGACTTCCATCTCTCCAAGTCTCTGACCACCAAACTGTGCCTTACCACCAAGCGGCTGCTGGGTAACAAGCGAATAGGGTCCAGTTGATCGTGCATGCATCTTATCATCGACAAGGTGTGCAAGCTTCAGCATGTATACACAGCCACAGAATACCGAGTTCACAAAAAGTTCACCGGTTCTTCCATCTCGAAGTGGAGTCTTCGAAGTAACCGGTAGACCGGCCTCCTTCAACTTATCTTCGATCTGCTCAACAGACGCTGACTGGAATACTGGAGTGGAGAACCACTCATCCAGCTCTTTTGCCGCCCATCCAAGTTCAGTCTCTAGAAGCTGCCCGATGTTCATTCGTGAAGGGACACCAAGTGGATTCAAACAGATATCCAATGGGGTACCGTCATCCATGTACGGCATATCCTCTTCAGGAAGTACTCGAGCAACAACACCCTTGTTTCCATGTCGACCAGCCATCTTGTCACCCTCTTTAAGCTTTCGCTTTCGAGCAACAAGGACTTTTACCACTTCATCAACGCCTGGAGAAAGGTCATCCCCTTCAGATCGTTTCAGTCTCTGGATATCGATGACCGTACCTTCAGTCCCATGAGGAACCTTCAGCGAGGTATCACGTACCTCTTTAGCCTTCTCACCGAAGATCGAGTTCAACAGTTTGAACTCTGGTGTTGAATCAGCTTCTGACTTAGGAGTTACCTTTCCAACCAGGATATATCCTGATTTGACCTTCGCACCGACTCTGATGATACCATCAGCATCAAGCTGTTCCAACGATTTCTCGCTAGTGTTCGGTATGTCTCTTGTCAGCTTCTCAGGTCCAAGTTTCGTCTCTCTTATATCGATCGTGAACTCTTTGATATGGACTGAGGTATATACATCCTCTTTGACCACTTTCTCGGAGATCAGTATAGCATCCTCATAGTTGTATCCGTTCCAAGGAACGAACCCTACGAGAACGTTTCGACCAAGAGCCAATTCTCCCTGGTATGTTGAAGGACCATCGGCAATAGCCTGTCCTTTATCTATTTGTTGGCCTTTCATTACGATAGGCTTCTGTGTGAAACAGGTATCCTGGTTCGTTCGTTGATATTTCTGAACAATATATTCATCTTTATCATCGGTACTTACCGCATTATCAGGAACGATGACGATTTCGGTAGCTGATACATAATCAACGACACCTGCTCGTTTCGCTTTGATCAATACACCAGAATCATAAGCAGTCTTCGCTTCCATACCGGTACCAACACGAGGAGGTTCCGGGAATACGAGAGGTACTGCCTGACGTTGCATGTTCGATCCCATCAGTGCACGGTTGGCATCATCATGCTCCAAGAAGGGGATCAATGATGTCGCAACAGAGATCACCTGTTTTGGTGAGACGTCCATATAGGTGATAGTACTAGGCTCTTTTGCACTATAGTCACCTGATCGACGAACAGATACCTGTTCATCAAGGAAGTTACCTTCACTATCGATCCTAGCATTCGCCTGAGCGATAAAGTGTTTTTCCTCATCGATCGCAGACAGATACTCAACGTCTTTGGTCACTTTTCCATCCACTACCTTTCGGTAAGGAGTCTCTAAGAAACCATAGTCATTGACCTGTGTATAGTTTGCCAATGAAACGATAAGACCGATGTTCGGACCTTCTGGAGTCTCGATAGGACACATACGACCATAATGGGTGTAGTGTACATCTCGAACCTCGAATCCTGCTCGATCTCGTGAAAGACCACCAGGTCCCAATGCATTCAGTCTACGTTTATGGGTCAACTCCGCAAGCGGGTTGATCTGGTCCATGAACTGACTGAGCTGACTGGATCCGAAGAATTCCTTGATCGCTGCAACGATAGGCTTGATGGAGATCAAGTCCTGAGGTTTAACGGTCTCGGTCTCTAGGTTCATTCGCTCTTTAGCTATTCTTTCCATTCTGGTAAATGCTGTCTTAAGCTGATTCTGCATCAACTCCCCAACAGAACGTATACGTCTATTACCAAGATGGTCGATATCATCGATATTCGCTTCACCCATATAGACCTTGATCAGATACCCCATGGTATTGATGATATCGGTCTTCGTAAGTACAGGATCATCGGTTGGATCGTCTCGATCAAACTTCTTATTGAGTTTGTATCGACCTACTCTTCCGAGATCATATCTTCTGTAGGTGAAGAACATCGTATTAAGATCTTTCTCAGCACTCTCAAGAGTTATTGGTTCCCCAGGCATCAGTACTGAATATACTGCGACTAGAGCATCCTCTTTGGATGGCTCGTCAAAACCCTGCTCAACTCTGGTATGTTTCGCATCCTCGATCTCAAAACATCGTAAGACAGTCTGAGCGTTGAGAGATTCCTCAGATTCCATATCAAGGACTTCTATCTCCTTGACACCTGCGTGAATCAATTCATCAACTTCATGTGGATGGATCCTATCACCAGCACGATAGAGCTTCTTCTGCTCGTCATCTTCGGTGACATAGACATCCTTAAAGAGTACAATATTGTTAAAATCAGCCGCTTCAAAAGAACCAGCTAACGAAACTTTCTTCGATTTATAATAGAGTTCAAGAATCTTCTCACGACTATCAAAACCTAAAGCTCTTAGGAACAGTGTTCCCAGGATTCGCTTCTTTCTATCAATCTTCGTATAGACGAGATCCTTCTTATGATCAATCTCGAACTCAAGCCATGATCCTCTGTACGGAATGATCCTTGAAGAGTAAACTCCCTTCTCATGCGAGAAGATCACACCCGGAGATCTATGGATCTGACTTACCACGACACGTTCAGCACCATTGATGATAAACGTACCTCTATCTGTCATGAGTGGAATATCACCGACGTAGATATCTTTCTGTCGGATCTCACCAGTCTCTTGAAAGATCAGGTTGATTCTTGCTTTGATCGGTACTGAATAAGACAGGCCCTTCTGCTTACACTCTATCTCATTGAACTTTATATGCGCTTCATCAAGTGTGTAAGAGACGTATTCAAGCACCATATCACCACCAGGGCTCTCTATGGGAAAAGTTGATTGAAACACCTCTTCCATCCCTTGAAGTTCAAGAGGTTCATGTTTAGTAAGTCTCTCTCTTTGAAGAAACTTCTCGTACGATGAGAGCTGAATATCTACGAGATCGGGTAAACCCAAGACCTCTTCGAATTTTGCTCCTACATACTTTCTCTCTATAGCTTTGCCATTGGCAAGCATCGTTACCCCCTGGTTTATATATCAAGAGAATCGATCCTAATGAACAGTGAATCCTGAACACCAAAACCATATCCCTTAGCAAATAATGTTTGCATAGCGTTATACTATGCAAAGTCCAAACCAAATAGATTTATCATATCTTCAGTGAAGACACAACAGGCCACCGGAACAAATACTCGTCCGGTGGCTGATGTAGAGACCATTCAGAGTACTGAATGGCCCACACATATCACATGCTGTATATTTCTTATTGAAATATTATTTGACCTCAATAGTTGCGCCAGCTTCTTCAAGTTTAGCCTTGACGGTTGCTGCTTCTTCTTTTGAGATTCCTTCTTTGACTGCTTTGTCTCCAGCTT
>CAZLZY010000258.1:0-3869 GCA_964564075.1 uncultured Spirochaetales bacterium | reverse complement strand
GATCAAGGTTGCTAGTACCGGCACCATCTGGAACAGGAGGATGATCAGCATGATCCTATCTTTCCCGGGGAAATTGTATCGTGATAACCCGTAACCGGCCATGATAGCAACGCCGATACTCAGCCCCATACCTCCAATAGAGATGATGAAACTATTTATATATGATTTGAAACCGAATCTTGATTCGAAGAACAGATTATAAAAATTGTCCAGTGTGGGGTTCTGAGGTATCAAGGTAGGAGGATACCCAATAGCTTCATTAATGGGTTTGAAGGTAGAACTCAATAACCAGTAGAGTGGTATCAACGTAAAAGCGATCCACAGAAGAAGAATCAGATAAGATAGTAGTTTCCAAGAAGTTTTAGTTTTCATGATATCTCCCCGCTAGATCATCGTTCCCACAAGGTGGGATAGTAGGTGTCTTTTCGATCATACTCATTTTGCCCCTCCCTTCTTCCTGTTGATTCTCATATAGAAGAAGGTCAAAACAAGATTGAGCAGGAGAATCATAACAGCGACTGCTGAGCCCTCTCCCATGCGTCCGTAATCGAAAGCACGATGGTATAGATGTACAGATATCACCTCTGTTAGATAGAGCGGCCCACCATTGGTCATGGCATAGATAAGATCGAAGGAGTTTATCGTATGCATAGAGGTGAGGATCAGATTCAAGAGAACAAAGGGTCTCATGATCGGTAGGGTGATAAAACTAAATTTTTGCATAGCATTCGCACCATCAACCACAGCAGCCTCATAGAGCTCTTCGGGGATACTTTGTAAGCCTGCCGTCTGAATGATGAAACTGAAGGCCATCCCATGCCATATATTGGCAACAATAAGACAGATCCTCACTAAGGACAGGTCATTCAACCAAGTCGGGGGATCGGTATTACCAAGCATTTGCAAGATATAATTGAGGACCCCGAGTCTGGGATCAAACATGAATCTCCAGGATATGGCAATGACTATACTGCTCGTTACCCATGGAAGTATGATGAATGCTCGAAAAAGTCCTTTTCTTTTAATGAAATACTGATTGAGGATAATGGCAATGAAGAATCCAAAGCCCAATTGTCCAATGATACTTCCTATGACATACGAAGCGGTCGCAGGTAGGATATGGGTGAATAAACCCGGTATGACTCTGTTAATGATGGTCCTATAGTTATCAAACCCCACAAACACCTGCATGTTCAAGGAGGAGAGCTTGACTTTATGAAAACTGAGTATCAGGGTTCGCATCAAAGGATACACAGAGAGAAAGGTCAGTAGTATGAAGATCGGTAATACAAAAAGGTATCCCTGTATATTCTTCTTTGTCTGCTTAAGCATAATTCACCTTTATAGATTAAAACATGAACTAGCCGAATAGGGCTAGTTCATGTGTATTGTGTGATAGATAATCTTATTCTGCGAGAAGTTGATTAACAATCTCTGCTGCTTGATCTAATGCAGCTTCTGCGTCCATAGCTCCTAACAGTGTAGCCTGAATAGCATACTGTATTGCTGCTGAGATCTCAGTGTATTGAGGAATACTTGGTCTGAAATGTGCAGTTGGAAGCTGATCTAGGATAACACTGAAGAAGGGATCGATTGAATAGTAATCTTCAGATCTTGCCATGAGGGAGTAGAAGGTTGGGACATAACCACGTGCTGTAGTATAGCCGAACTGTGCTTCAGCACTTCCTGCAAGAGATGCTAATTCCCAAGCTAGGTCCGGATGTTCCGAGCCTGTTGGTACGGTTAGCAGATAGCCTCCTGACATAGTTGACGGATCTCCACCAGGTGCCATAGGGATTGGAGCAACACCAAAGTCTTCTCTGAACTGTTCTGGAGTCAACCCGGGGATGATCTTCTTAGCTAAACCAAAGGGCTTAGTCATGAAAGAGATTGCGAACTTGTCTTGGAATACCGCATTATCGATATCTCCGTAGGTACCACTGACAACACTAGTCGGAGTTGCACCATCGTTCATCATCTTCTCTAATGTCTCAAGGGCATAAACACCCTCTTCACTATTGAAGGCAGCTTTCTGCATATCATCGCTTAAGATCTGTCCACCAGCTGAATATAAGAATGCAAAATATCTATGTGCGGTTGCTTCAACAAGCATTCCAGGAAAACCAAATCCATAATATGCAGGAGGATTACTGATCTGCATAGCCATATCATATAATTCATCCCAATCTGTTGGTGGTTTGTCAGGGTCTAAACCAGCTGCTCTGAAGAGTTTCTTATTGTAGACCATAACTCTTACATCGGTATTGAGCCAAGTACCATACACTTTGCCATCCCACATGGTAGCTTCTTTGAAGGACTGTACAACGTCTGGCCACTCACTCCACTGATTGACTTTATCAGTCAGATCGGTCAACAACCCGCCTTCAACATATTCACCTAACCAGATAATATCTGATTGAACCACATCAGGAGCCTCGCCCCCAGCAGCTGAGGTCAAGAACTTAGTTCTCAGATCTGACCAGCCAAAGCCCTCTTCGACAAAGGTGATATTCAGTTCAGGGTGTCGTGCCTGAAGTTCCTTTTCAGCATAATTCCAAGGATCATCCTGTTCGAACGTATACGCTCGAGCATAGATCTTCAATGTCACATCACTCGACTGTGCAGCCTTCGTGTCGCTTTCTTGAGTCCCACCAGCAAATGCAAGTGCTCCTGTCAACGCGAGGGCAATGATGATAAGAACAACTAGCGCCATCTTTCTTTTCATGATTCACTCCTTTTTATAGTTATTCAACTATAGGACATTCACCATACCAACTAAATGTAACCTGTTACACTCTTCCGGTAGGTGAGTATCACCATATCGAATAGCAATATTCCTACTTAGATCTCTTGTCTATTTTCTGACAAGAGTAAAACACAATTTCTTTTTATTCATTATATGAGAATAATTAATCTCTCTATGAATAATACTGATTCCTTCAATTCCTACAAAAGAACCCAAGCTTTAGCTTACCCGGTGACTACACACAGCAGGTTCAAGATCTTCTTCATAATGCAACCGGTTACATTATATGATGCATCACTACCCCTGTCAATTTTATTCTTACTCCTGCAGGGATCATACCCCTCATCGGTTCGAAGAGCTGTATGAAAATCCTACGACAGATGACCCTTTGATCAACTATATCACACGGTTCTGCTCTCTAACTCCTGCAATAGACCGACTAAGAAGATCCGATTGTCAGCAGAGGTATAATCAACTCGACAACCCATCCGATTAAAGGTCTTCATGAATCGCAAATAGTATGCAGGATTATCAATAGGGGGTTCTCCCTTCCCCCAGTCCCACGTCTCCTTTTGAAGGTCCACCACATGGATCCCACAATTGGTGATGTTCTGCCCTTTAGGCAGAAGCACGTTCCTAGCCATAGATAGGGCTTTCTCGAATATCATAGGAGACATGATCGCGGAACCCACAGAGAGATACACACCACCTTCTAGATTCATCACACTACTGGCAAAGGAGAGAAAGTCACGTTCAGCGGTACGACCTATAACAGATCCTCTATTGAGATTGTGCGTATAGATGATGTCGTGGCCGAACATGGGATGGCTCGTAAAGGGAACACCCTGCGTATAGGCAAGAGCCTGGATACTGTAGGTGCTAAAGGGATGTGGTACCGAAAGAAATCCGGGGACTATATGATAGGAGTTCATCAATTCGAGAAGATCTACGGCAGCCGAAGCCCTCATAGAGTCCTCACGGACGAGAGTTCTATCATCTTCTTTATCAGTGATCCTGTTAATATCGGTTACAAGGCTCTTCCTCTCTGGGATCATCAGTCCCTGACGAGTGATCATAGCTCCAATAGCTTCACCATATCCAAGACCTTCATAAGCTCCAACAG
>CAZLZY010000257.1:0-3877 GCA_964564075.1 uncultured Spirochaetales bacterium | reverse complement strand
CGCAATGACATTGATCCCCCCTGCTTTCAATGCAGGAGCATAATAGGTGTCAAATATTTCCGGAGTCCCTAACGCATCATGGATCGCATACTCGAACATCATATGATTATGGATGTCGACCACTACAGACTCTTCATGAAGCTTCTTAGCTCGTTCACTGACACCATCTAGTCCTATTAGACTCATTTGGTAATACCTCTCTTCATACAGGATCCTCGTAATTGTAACGATCCTGTGATCTCTATCTTTGCCGGCCGATAACTGATGCCGGTGATTCTCTTGTTCATACGCTCTAGAGCGACTTTAGCGATCTCATCAAAATAACACTCGATACTTGCAAGAGGAGGATCCATGCTTTGAGCAAGCAGGGTGTTCTTCGCTCCTATCACTGCGATATCATCGGGGATCGATAGCTGTGCATCCCTACAGGCCTGTATGATACCTGAGGCCATGATGTCATTGACAGCAAGCACTCCATCGGGTCTCATACTCTTTACTAATTCCAAGAAGGCCGCTTTCGCATCCTCCATTTTCCAGCCTGGTACCGGTAATGAAGCTAATCTCACTTCCAAGGCTCTGTGAGCCTTCACAGCACTCATACATCCTTCATATCGTCTACTACCCTGATAATACTCCTCAGGACCATCAACATATACGAGTTCTCTGCAGCCTTGTCCTATCAGGTATTCTGTAGCCTTGTGATAACTCTTATAGTTCTCACACCCGACATCATCGATACTCTCGACATCGATATTCGAGAGGACGGAGATGACGGGAATCGGCAGATCCTCAAGTCTCGCAAGAAGCTCTTCTGTATAGAGTCCGATCACAAGCAGACCATCTATCTTCTTAAGCATCCTCTCGAGTCGTTTGATCCCTTCAGCACTTGAGGGGTTGATAAAAGCAGTGAGCAGATGTTGCTCATATACATCAGCCTCTTTATCAAGATCTTGAAGGAGCTTGTCATAGATGAGCTGTACATCATGTACGGCATTCTCTTCATTACCGACGTGCAGGAGAACACCGATCATCCCAGAATTTTCAGATTGAGGCTTAACTATCTGGTTATCCAATACAAAGGCACCTCTACTTGGCAGAATCTCAATCATACCCGATTCCTGTAATGTCCCAAGTGCCTGTTTAGCGGTCTCCCTACTTACCTGGTACTGCTTAGCAAGAGCACGTACAGAGGGTAGCCTATCACCTGCACGAAATACACCTTTGGAGATAGTATCGGTAAGGAGTACTACGAGTTGTTCCTGGAGGGTCAGTTTAGCACCCCTCTGCAACCCTGTTATATCTTCTATTTTACATCCTATATTTGTCGGCATAAGTCACCTTATCATGGTTTTTTACATATTAAAAGAGTTTTATTTATTAATATTGATAATTATTTGTCGGCTTATGTCAGTTAAGACTGTTTTCCTGTCACGGTATCTATAGGCATCTTCCATACCCTGACAGCCTCAACAGATGCCTGTGGAAGATCCCAGTGAGCAGGACTATAGTGAGCCATGATCTGTTCTAGTCCGTCGAGCTTCTCTCTCTCGTTCATAACCTCTTCTACCGTCCCATAACCGATGACACTCTCCACCGAAGCACTCTAGGAGCAGCCCCTCGTCTTATGGGGGTTGATCGTTACCTCAAGTTCCATCTCAAAATAGGCGACGTCCCCAGAGGTAAGAAAATCTATCTTCCTTCCTTCCCTCTTTTGCACTATGGAAGAATAAATTCTTTCTGTCATAGCCAAAGTTCAGCAGGAGGATATAGGGAACCGAATCCTTAACCATTGCCAACCTGAAGACTTCTGCCTCTTCAATGATCTTATCGATCTGAACCCTATCAACGATCTCTTTATCTTTTCTTCTCATACCCTACAGTATAGGTGCAAGATCCTCAACTCCTCAAGGGAAAGAAAGAGAGCGATATAAAATTGACTATTTCACTCCTGATTATTTCTAGTTTATTTGCAATACTACTAGATACCCTCTAAGATTATGACACATACTAGACATATTAAAGGAGGCAACATGAAACATACACTATCAACCATCACCTTTGAGACACATTGGGATGATATCGCAGAACAGGTATCTTCAGCCATGAATCTTTCTACTGAGAGAAGGCTACGTCTCTTCAATAATCAAATCGCTAGACATATCGTATTGATTCCCTATATCTCAGGTTCTCTCTCCCCAAGTAGGGATGCCTGCAGTTGTTTGAGTATCTATCTTCTCTCGATCTCACCAGAGACTAAGCACCTCTACTCACACACACCGACAGATGACTCAGATCCTTTCCAACGATTACTTCATCTGATGACGTATTCAAGTGGAGATGAAAAAATCCAAAGAGCAGGTATTGCACTCCTTATCATGAATATGATACATGGTTATACTCGAGATAGAGATCGTGACAGATTAACTGGTAAATATAATCCGATCGTATCAGGTGTGTGGGATTCTGAAAAGATATGTGATCTGATGAATGATTATTACACACCATTTGAAGAACTCTATTCTCATTATATACCCAAGTGTGATATTGTCGATATCCCTTGGCAAACAAAAGAATCAGGAGCATTAACTTATGGAAAGAAAGTATTATAAGATAGTAGGATTGTTATTTGGTATCGTTGGACTCATCGTCTTTATCATGAATGTAGTTACACCGGCTTTAGAATATGACACGAGTGGTACTCATGCTGTAGTATGGTGGAACTATATCATTCTCGTATTAGGAGTGGTCTTGATCATAATCTCAGTGATCAAAAAAGAAGAATTAGTGATCAAATGGGGGAGTACATCGATAACTCTTAGCTTTGAACGGATCAATAAGTGGATCCAGTTTCTCATACCCTTTCTCTTTTCGGTTCTCTCCATCCTTGCCGCCTATGAGAACCCTTGGGCTATGCAGCTCATCTTTGTAGCAGGACTCATCGGGTTGAAGCATAGATTGATAGCGAGAAGGGGCCTTATCATCACCTTATCGATCTTCATCATAGCATTTGGATATTCTGCCTATGCAGCTCAGTCGTTCTTTGGGGGGCTATTTGCACTCATCTTCGGAGTATTCTTCTTTGGAACACTTGCTATTCTTTATACCGATGAATTAAATAGATTCTTCAAGCTCTCTCGAGAATCCCATGACAAACTCATTAGTGTAAGTGCAAGATTGAAGAAATATGAGGCAGAGACTCTTGAACCTCAGGACTTTCCCTTCACACCAAGAGAGAGAGAGATCCTTGAGATGCTTTGTAAGACTCATGGATCGAACCAAGCGATCGGTGATAAACTTGGGATCAAGATCTTCACGGTCAAATCACATATCAAGAACATCTTTGATAAATCAGGAGTAGATGATAGACATCAGCTCATAGATCTCTTCAAACATGCTTATGTAGATTGATCGTTAATTCAACCAATCTTTTCATGGGTAGGGTAAATAATATTATGGTTGGAAGATGTATTTTTAATTTGTACTATGTTCTTTTAGAAACTCTCTATAGCTTTTTGCACATGGCCTCGTAAAACGGCCAGCAGGGCGTTCAAAGGCGTCCACTGGGCGTAGCAAAACTGGCCAGTTGAAAACTGACCAGTAGAATCAAATCAGGAGATTTTTTCAATAACGAGAGTATACCCATTATTGAGTAGTCTTCTTCGAATGCTATCAGACATAGCATAGTTACCATGTTCCTGCATAAAAGAATTCCACACGCTGGGCTCATACTGAGATGTTATGATGGTTGAAGTCCCAAGTTCATCTCGTTTCTTGATCAATGAGAAGACAATGATCGAACGTTCCTCATCAAGGTGGTTAATAAGAAAGTCATCAAGGATCAACACCTGTATACGACTATAGAAAATCAGCTTTTTCT
>CAZLZY010000256.1:0-3878 GCA_964564075.1 uncultured Spirochaetales bacterium | reverse complement strand
TTATTTACTGAATATAGCGATTTACGATTCGGAGGGTGTATATGTACCATTTTGATTCTTTTATGACCGAGTTAGAGCAGAAAAATCCTGCACAGCCAGAGTTCATTCAGGCTGCGAGTGAAGTTGTTGAGTCTATCATTGATGTTGTCAATGATAATCCTGCATATCTTAATGCTAAGATCCTTGAAAGGATCACTGAGCCAGATAGAGTGCTTTCATTCAAAGTCGAATGGGAAGATGATAATGGAGATGTCCAAGTAAACAGAGGATATCGAGTCCAGTTCAATAATGCTATTGGACCATATAAGGGGGGATTACGATTCCACCCAAGTGTCACTCTTGGCACATTGAAGTTCTTAGGTTTCGAACAGACATTCAAGAACAGTCTTACGACTCTTCCTATGGGTGGAGCGAAAGGTGGTTCTGATTTTAATCCTAAGGGGAAATCAGATAATGAGATCATGCGATTCTGTCGATCCTTCATGACAGAACTCTATAGATATATCGGACCAAGTACCGATGTCCCTGCTGGTGATATCGGAGTCGGTGGTCGAGAGATCGGTTACCTATATGGACAGTATAAACGTATCATGATAGAGAATACTGGTATTCTTACCGGGAAGGGACAGAATTGGGGAGGTTCTCTCATTCGTCCTGAAGCTACCGGGTTCGGTGCTATGTATTTAGCTGATGAGATGGTAAAAGCTCAAGATGATACGATGAAAGACAAGACGATCTCTGTATCAGGCTTCGGTAATGTGGCCTGGGGGTCAGTGATGAAAGCTACTGAACTCGGTGCGAAAGTCGTGACCATCTCAGGTCCTGATGGATACATCTATGATGCTGAAGGGATCAACACTCCTGAGAAATGGGACTATATGCTAGACCTTAGAGCATCGAACAACGATGTGGTCGAACCCTATGCTAAGAAGTTCGGAGCGAAGTTCGTCAAAGGTAAGAAACCTTGGGAAGTGGCTGTTGATATGGCTTTCCCTTGTGCTATTCAGAATGAACTCGATGTCAATGATGCGAAACATCTCATTGGCAATGGGGTGAAATATATCGTGGAGACATCGAACATGGGATGTACCACTGAAGCAGTTCAGCTCTTTCAGGGAAGCAAGATCCTCTTCGCTCCTGGTAAAGCAGCCAACGCTGGTGGTGTAGCAGTCTCTGGTCTGGAGATGTCTCAGAACTCCATGAAATTAAGATGGTCCGTCGAAGAGGTTGATTCAAGACTACATGAGATCATGATAAATATTCATGAAGCATGCATCAGTGAAGGAACTCGAGAAGATGGCTATGTTGATTATGTGAAAGGCGCCAATATTGCTGGTTTCAAGAAGGTTGCAGATACGATGCTCCAACTTGGCTACTAGCTCATATAATATTGCTATACACTGTTTTAAGGGAGGTCCTGTTAGGGTCTCCCTTTTCTGCGTCTTGAGGGGGAGGTTAGTGTTTTTGACAAAGAGTTTTGTTTTTGTCATACACTAAATATGGTGTTATTATTCCAATAAATTGAATATTGATACTATGCATAGCTGTCATTATAAGTTATGCTGTAAAACGCCTGTGCTGGATATATCCGGTAAGGCTGGGAGAGAGATATGACCAAAAGTACCAACGAACTTAAACCATTAGGAAGAAAGATCTTCTTTGATAGATATGCATTAAAAGATGCGAGAAAAGACACTTTAGAGGTTGGCGATCTTGTAGTAGCAGTATGTAATACTGCTACCGGACAAAGAGAGATCGGTACGATCGAAGCTCTTCTCGACGACATGATGGTCTCTGTGAAACTTGAAGATGGTACGCTCGTTATAGTAAGTGCTGATCATGTTGATAAACCACTTGAGACGACTCCCGATCAGATGCTCGAGAGAACAGCAAGAGCTCTCTCCTTAAGAGAACCAGAAGATGTCCAACCTATGTGGGAAGAGAGATTCAACTGGCTCCTAGATGAGTGGAAGTTCGTTCCGGGAGGAAGGATCCTTACCGGTGCTGGTACTTCTCAGAAACTTACCTATTATAACTGTTATGTAGTCCCCTCTCCTAAAGACAGCAGGGGTGGGATCATGCAGACCCTGACCTATATGACAGAGATCATGTCTCGAGGTGGTGGTGTAGGGATGAACCTCTCGACTCTCAGACCTCGACATGCTTTTGTGAAGGGTGTTAACGGACGATCTAGTGGATCAGTCTCCTGGGGTGGCCTTTACAGCTTCGTGACCGGTCTTATCGAACAGGGTGGATCACGAAGAGGGGCATTGATGCTCGTCTTGAATGTATGGCATCCAGATATTATGGATTTCATCAAAAGTAAGACTGAGATGGGAAAGATCGAGAATGCCAATATTAGTGTTGGTATCACAGATGAGTTCATGGATGCAGTCAAGAAAGATAAGGACTGGACCTTCTATTTTCCTGATACCCTAGATCCTGCTTATGACGAGCACTGGGATGGTAACCTTGAGGCTTGGAAAGCTGCTGGAAGAGAAGTCTTTGCTTATAAGACCATCAAAGCTCGAGAAGTATGGAATAGTATCATCGAGAGTGCCTGGGCTTCAGCAGAACCTGGAGTCCTGTTCATAGATAGATATAACAAAATGAGTAACTCCTCATACTATAATACAATCGCAAGTACTAACCCCTGTGGAGAACAGGGCCTTCCTCCTTGGGGAGTCTGTAACCTAGGATCGATCAACCTTGCACGATTCGTCACTGATAAGAAAGTCCTATGGGCTGATCTTGCAAAGACTGTTCAGTACTCTGTTCGATTCCTTGATAATGTCATCGATGATACTCCCTACTTCTTCGAGGAGAACAGGGTACAGCAGACATCAGAAAGAAGGATCGGGCTGGGAACGATGGGACTTGCTGAGATGCTCATCAGATTAGAGATAGCGTACGGAAGTAAGGAATCTATCAAGTTCATCGATGAACTCTATAAGTTCATCTGTCTAGAATCCTATAGAGCTAGTGCTGACATCGCAGCAGAGAAGGGTTCCTTCCCTCTCTTTGATGCAGATAAGTTCTTAGATACCGGCTTTATGAAGACGATGCCAGAGGATCTCAGAAAAGAGATCGCTGAGAAAGGTATCAGGAATGTCACACTTCTCACACAGGCTCCTACCGGTTCCACAGGGACCATGGTCGGAACAAGTACTGGTATCGAACCCTATTTCTTCTGGGAATGGGAACGAGTCGGACGAATGGGTTCACATATCGAACAGGTTGATGTCTATGCTGAGTGGAAAGCGGCAAATCCTACGAGTGAACTACCTGACTACTTCGTGACAGCTATGGACCTTGCTCCTGAAGATCATGTTCGAGTACAGGGCGCTATCCAGCAGTGGGTAGACTCAAGTATCTCAAAGACCTGTAATGCTCCGAACGAATATACTATCGAAGAGACAAGAGAACTCTACGAACTGATGTATGATCTCGGTTGTAAGGGTGGGACCATCTATCGTGATGGTTCTAGAGATACACAGGTACTGAATCGTACTAATGAAGAGGAAGTAGAGGAAGAACCCGTGATCGAGATCAAGCCGCGTGTGAGACCGACGATCTTAAGAGGTACTACCTACAGAAAGGCTACTCCGATCGGAACTGCCTATATTACCATAAATTCAGACGGTAACCACTTCGAAGATCCTTTTGAGGTCTTTGTGAACGTTGCTAAGGTTGGATCTGATGTCGCTGCAGATGCAGAGGGTATTGGACGATTGATCAGTCTCATTCTGAGAATGGCATCTCCTCTAACACCAATTCAGAGAGCAGAAGCGGTCATCGCTCAGCTTCGAAGTATAGGGTCAGGACGTCAGACAGGATTCGGTAAGAACCGCATCATGAGTCTTCCTGATGCTATTGCG
>CAZLZY010000255.1:0-3913 GCA_964564075.1 uncultured Spirochaetales bacterium | reverse complement strand
AAAAAGAAGATAACAAAAGAAAAGTAGGTAATAGTCATGAGTGAGACTCCATTAATTGTATTTATCGTAATCGGATTACCATCCATATGTCTTACCATCCTCTTCCTTACGAAGATGATCCTCAAACAGGGGAAAGAGACAAAGAAACAGTATAAAGACGATGATACAGAGATTATAGATCATATCTATTATGGTATGAAGGATATCCATAAGAGAGTCGATAATCTTGAGACTATCCTGCGATCAAAAGATAGAGAGTAGAGGAAAATACTATGTCATACGGGAGAAAATTATACAGGTCAAGACACGCAGAGATGTTAGGGGTCTGTCAGGGCATAGCAGATTGGAGAGATCTGCCTGTCGGACCGATCAGACTGTTATTCATCATCATCGCAGTATCAACAGCGATATTCCCAGCACTTCTGGTTTATATTGCAGCAGGCTTCATACTACCGCTCGCACCTACTGATTCAGAAAGGCGTGAGGCTCGAGGTGGCTTCTGGGGAAGACAATCCCGAGAAGATTTTAAAGATAGTTTCAAGAAAGACAGACATCATACCGTCAATGATATCAAAGAAGAGTTTGATGATTTGAAAGAGAAAGTATCAAAGATGGAAAATGATGTCTTTGATAAAGAGAAAGAGTGGGACAGTAAGTTCCATTCAACCGATACCGATTCATAGAACAGGATGCAGGGACCTCCTGCATCCTTAGAGGTAAACCATGAAAAAAATAGCAATCCTCCTGAGTTTGCTGATATTGATCTCGACTGCACTCTGGGCAAACGGCGGAGCAGAGATCTTACCAAACCTAGGCTTAAGAAGAATAGAAGAATCCACGATCGACCGGATAGGTGATGATGGAAGCTTGAACCTTTCTGCTGTATCGGCAGAAGTCCAGATCTTCAGAGACAATAGCTCTGATACCGTATCAGCCGTCTTGACCGGTCAGGCGAGTCACCCAATAGATCTAAAATCTAGTGGTAACAGATCAGCTCTAACTATAGAGACAGATTGGAATAAGAAGAAATGGATCACTACAAAGGATCTTCAACTAGAAATACATCTCCCAAGATCTTTCTCAGGAGATATCAAAGTAAGGGCAGTATCGGGATCGATCACCTTCCCAGCTGGTAATCTGAAGGCTATCGATGCAGCAAGTACATCTGGCAAGATCTATTTATCAGATATAACAGCAGAAGAGATTACTTTGAAAGCTGTATCCGGTGATATCGAAGCTTTTGAGATCTTTGCTGAGCGTTTGGGGATTTATACGACCTCAGGTGATATCAATGTGATTGCTAAGATTAAAAAAGATCTCATTGCAGCTTCTGTATCTGGAAACATAGAGATGGAAGGGACTGCTGAGCTCTTCCATGCAAGAAGTACCTCCGGGGAGATCACTCTTGAGGTCTTAGAGGCCTCAGAAGCGATCAACACCTCTTCGATATCAGGAGATATCGAAATCACCATCCCAGCAGATATGGATGTGAAAGGTTCTGCCAAATCCGTGAGCGGAGATAAGAATATCACATTACCGCTTGCACAGATCAGCGGAGGATCAAAGACATTAGAATTCTCAGTACCAGGAGCCGCTATCACGCTAACAGCTCATACGATCTCTGGTGACATTAACATTCAAGAATCCCGCTAGTCTCTTGGGCGACAGAGATACCTTCTCCCCATCTGTCGCCCCTCATTCAAAACAGATAAACATATTATTGTATAAAGCATTTTATCATGATATCATCCGCACTATGGAAACGATGAGAAGAACCGCTACGTGCGGACAATTAAGAAAAGAAGATGGTGATAAGACGGTAATCCTCAATGGTTGGGTTCATAGAAACAGAGACCATGGTGGGATTCATTTTATCAACTTACGTGACCGCTATGGGATCACACAGATAGTGATTGATCAGGATGCCTCTGATGAACTCAAAGCATTAGCTGAACAAGTCAAATTCGAATACTGTATCGCAGTCGAAGGTACCGTACATATCCGACCTGAATCCATGAGAAATCCAGATATGGATACCGGTGATATCGAGATAGTGGCATCGAAGATAGAGATCCTATCTAAAAGCCTTACGCTCCCCTTCATGATCGATGAGGAGTCAGATGCTAAAGAGGAACTCCGTTTAGCATACCGATTCTTAGATCTCCGATCTACCGGAATGCAGAAGAGAATCAAACTGCGACATGATTTCACCTTTGCCGTACGAGAATACCTCAGTGCTAATGGATTCTTAGAGATTGAGACACCAACACTGATCAAGTCTACCCCAGAGGGTGCACGAGACTTCCTTGTCCCTTCAAGGATCCAACCTGGTAAGTTCTATGCACTTCCACAATCACCCCAGCTATTCAAACAGATCCTCATGGTCTCAGGGTTTGATAAATATTTCCAGATCGCTCGATGTTATAGAGATGAGGATGCCCGAGGGGACCGTCAGCTTGAGTTCACACAGATCGATATGGAGATGAGTTTCGTCAACAGAGATGATGTCTTCGAAGTCACCGAAGGTATGTTCGGACATGTGTTCTCAAAAGCAGTTGGTACGACCCTTCCTGAGAATTTCAGAAGGATCTCCTATGATGATGCGATGAACACCTATGGAAGTGATAAACCAGATCTCAGATTCGATATCCCTATGACCTCTTTCGATGAGTTTGCAAAGCAGAGTTCATTCAATGCTTTCAAGAGTGTCGTAGAGAATGGTGGATGTGTCAAAGCTCTCGTAGCGCCAGGATGTGCGAAGTACTCACGTAAGCTCATCACTGAGCTTGAAGATGCTGCTAAGATATATAAGGCTAAAGGTCTTGCATGGATGAAAGTAGCAGAGAATGGCTTTGAAGGTGGTGTCTCAAAGTTCTTCAATGATTCATATCAGCAGATCGTTGATCACATGAAAGCATCTGTCGGGGACCTGATCCTTATGGTCGCAGACTCTTGGCTTATTACCTGTAACTCACTTGGAGCTGTACGAAGTAAACTCGGAAAAGACTTAGGGCTCCTTGACCCAAAACGATTCGAGTTCTGCTGGATCATCGACTTCCCACTCTTCGAATACGATGAAGAGGGAGAAAGATGGGCAGCTGCACATCATATGTTCTCCATGCCTCAGGCACAATACCTAGATACCATGGAGGAGAATCCTGGTGAAGTAAAGGGTGATCTCTATGACCTCGTTCTTAATGGCTATGAGGTAGCTTCCGGATCAATAAGGATCCATGACCCTGAGCTCCAGAAACGAATATTCCAGATCGTCGGATTCTCTGAAGAAGAGGCAGAAGAACGATTTGGCTTCCTTCTCAATGCATTCCGATTTGGTGCACCACCACATGGTGGGATCGCTCCAGGACTTGATAGGATGCTGATGATCATATGTGGGGAGACCTCGATCAAAGAGGTTATTGCATTCCCTAAGAATTCAGCTGGTATATCACCGATGGATGATTCTCCATCTCCAGTAGATGAGATCCAGCTCAAAGATCTTCACCTTGCCTTAGTCCTACCCCCTGTCAAAGAACAGGAATAGATACTTCAACAGAAGCCTTCACGTCAATGTGAAGGCTTCTGATTATTAATGAATCTCAACCTTCCAAACATCTAATTTCAACCTTACCCCATTACATTATCTATAGTAACAAAGAAACAAATGTATGTTTAAGGAGAAAGAAGATGAAGAGATTCACTATAGTATTAGTTTTATTAGTAGTTGGAATGGTAGTATTCGCAAGTGGTAGCAAAGAACAGCAGGGTGTGAGAGGAGAGAACTTTCAAGATCCATCAACAGTAAATATTACCACTGAGGGAACCGTCACAGTTACAGATGAAGAAGTTGTATTAAAAACAGCAACCGGCACTTATTCACTTTCAGCACGAGGTGGACGATTAGTAGACCTAGATG
>CAZLZY010000254.1:0-4000 GCA_964564075.1 uncultured Spirochaetales bacterium | reverse complement strand
GAAGTAACGGTATAACCTTTGCGCTTTCTTATCATAGATGAAGATGAAAGCTACACCTAATAATTTGAAGTTCGTTACAGCTAGACAAATGAAGTAGTTCTCATCAGAAATTTGAAAAGCCTCCCACTCTTTGAGTCGAAAAGAACCCATGAAAGATGGGATACATCTACCAAGGGGCCTTTTTGCATCAAGCAGGTTGAGCTCTTTGAATGGAGCCCAATAGGTTCCCATAGAACAGATCCCATCATTGACGGGTCGTACATCAGGTAAGAGCATTTCTCTGTGATAGGATTTCATGGGTAACCCGCCTCTACATTAACTCATAGTCTTTACCATTCTATCATCAATTAGGGTTGATTTCAAAAAAATCATCTTCAAACCATACGTTCAAGTAATACTAAAAACGATTCTAGAGGATCATCTAAAATAATGTGACAACTTGAGGTGTGACCCCATCATCCATAAATAGACACACCCTTTTTATACAGTAATATATAGAAGGTTCTTTGTAAGATATGTAATTTCTATTAAAAATTAAAAAAGAAGTTCTTTCTCTATATACTTTTAAAGATTTATTTTGACATTTTTGTATTTATTTGTCATAATAAAGATATCATAAAAGTATAAGTACAGGGAGATTACCCATGGAAAGAACATTACCATTACTTCTGAGATCTATACAGAAGAAGTATCCAGATACCGAAGTCCAATTATGGAAGGACCAGAGCGGACTATTCCAACCAACCAACTATGCACAGTTCTATCAAGAAGTATTGAACTTTGCTGCCGGCCTTCAGAACTATGGGGTCAAGAGAGATCACCATCTTGGACTGATCTCTGATAACAGAAGAGAATGGCTCGTTGCTGATATGGCGACATTGACCCTTGGTGCTGCAGATGTACCAAGAGGAAGAGACGCTATGCCTCATGAGTTAGAATATATTCTAGGATTCAGTGAATGTGCTCTCTGCTTTGTAGAGAATGATCAACAGTTACAGAAGATCCTAGCACTGACTGACAAATTACCACTACTTAAACGGATCATCATGTTAGACCAGTACTTTGAGAAGAGTGACACTCTTCCTGAGTCTCCAGAGATCATCACCTACTCAGAGGTCATGGGAGCTGGTAAGAAGAAGACCGAGAAATCAGGTACTGCTTCACTAGAGAAAGAGATGGAAAAGGGAAATTCAGAAGATCTTGCTACGATAATATTCACCTCTGGAACTACTGGAGAACCAAAGGGCGTTATGCTCACTCATGGGAACTTCATCTTTCAGGTTGATAAAGTATCACAGGTCATAGATGTCCAACCTGGAGATAGGTGGTTATCAGTATTACCCGTATGGCACTCATTCGAAAGGATCCTGCAATATGTTGCGATCGGTTATGCATCTACACTAGCCTACTCTAAACCTATCGGGAAGATCCTCCTTACAGATTTTGCGAGAGTCAATCCAACCTGGATGGGATCAGTTCCTCGAATCTGGGAATCGATCAAACAGGGTGTTTATAAGAGTGTGAAGAGTAAGAGTATCGTTGCTCGTAGTATGTTCAGATTCTTCATCTGGGTCGGGAGCGCACATGCAGCATCAACTGACCTGATCCTCAACAGGACCCCACAGTATCGGAAACGATTCTATCCACTCGATATTCTCTTAGGTATCCTCCCATTCATTCTCCTCTATCCTCTCAAGAAGCTGGGAAATGCTCTCATCTACAAGACTATCCAACAGAAACTCGGAACGAACTTCAAAGCAGGTGTCTCTGGTGGTGGATCATTACCTTCTGAGGTCGATAAGTTCTTTAGGGCGATCGGTATCGTTCTTCTTGATGGATATGGTCTTACAGAGACTGCACCAGTCATTGGGATAAGACAGTATAAACATCCGGTCCCTACCACCGTATCACCACTTCCAGGAACACTGATAGAGATAAGAGATGAAAAAGGAAAAGCTCTACCTCCAGGAAAGAAGGGAGTGATCTTTGCGAAGGGCCCTCAGATCATGAAGGGGTATTATCTGAAACCGGAACTGACTAGAACTATTCTCAGTGCTGATGGATGGCTGAATACCGGTGATATCGGTATGTGGACATATAAAGGTGAATACTGTATCTCAGGACGAGCAAAAGATACGATCGTTCTCTCCGGTGGTGAGAACATCGAACCAGTACCGATAGAGGGAAGATTAAGAGAATCTGAATATATCGAGCATGCTATCGTTCTAGGACAGGACAAGAAGTACCTTGGTGCTCTGATCATCCCTGATACGAAACTGCTCGAACTCTATATGAAGAACAACAGTATCCCCTATGTCTCACGAGGTGATCTCATTGAGATGCCTGAGATCATAGAACTGCTTAATGAAGAGATCAGCAATCAGATCAGTACGAAGAACGGCTTCAAGACATTCGAGCACATCGTACGTTTTAAACCTATCAAAGCGAACCTCGAGATTGGAAAGGAACTCTCTGCGAAGCAGGAGATCAAACGCCATGTGATAAATGAACTCTATAAGAAAGAGATCAAGGAGCTATTCAAATAAAAAATAATGGGTGTCAGTTAACTGACACCCATATGTTTGAGACCTTAATACCTGTTATGCTAGTTTAGTACTACCGGTATAGATAGACTCTACCTTGAGTGCAACTGCTGCAAGGCCAGGAAGGCGATCTGGATTCCATGATTTCATGAAATCAAAATATTTTCCCTCTGATTCATAAACGAGAGTCCCTTTGATCTGGTATGCCTTCTTCTCACTCGTGATAAAGAGGATCGATCCGGTAGAACCATCGAGAATATTAGCCCTGGTCTTTCCAAAATAGTTATCCGCTACTACCATCGTACTATCATCAAGGATCCTGATGCTGGTAGCATAGACAGAATTGGGTAATCCATTTGTATCTGTTGTGCTAAATATCGGTGCACTAGCTTGGTCTTCCCAAGCGGTCTTTACTTCTTGTGGTATGATTGCCATGTGCTGCTCCTAGTGTTTTCTTTGAGTATGCATTATTTTTAGCATATGCTCAATACTATTCAAACCAATTCATTACATCTCTCTCAGAGGAAAATGTACGTATCTCTATCCTAGACTCAGAAGTGAGCTCATTCTCTTTAGGGATCTCTGATTGTTCAGAGACCAGAATACCCATCTTGATCCCTCGCGGGAGTGCCTGATGCAAGTTCTTTGAGAAGATATATTCTACAAAATTATTCAAGTCCGTACCAGGGACATCTCTAAAATCTACAAGAATTTTATTCCAGCGTTTGAAAGCCAGGATATTCATCATCTCAGGAAGGATTTTTGAACCAGTCTCATGTTCAAACTCTTTATGGTGGACGATTACCACCAATCTATGTTCTCTGTTCAATCGTATTTCGTATGACAATGAGATTTCTCCTTATCACCGTTTTCCGAAGCATTTACTCATTAGGTTTTGCTATTGTAGCATATGATACAAAGATGTAAAGAGATTAGATTATTTCTTGCGCTTGTCTTTCAGGTAAAGAGATTTGAATGGCCCCTGCCCGTTCAGCCGTTCATCCACCTCGAAGAGTTTAATAGCTTTCATCAGTTCTCCAAGCCGTTTATATCCATAGTTCCTTGGATCGAACTCTGGGGATCGTTTTGCGATATTACTACCGATAGAGGCAAGATGTGCCCATCCACCATCATCGGAAGCCAATTCCACGGCATTCCTCAGTAGCATGACCAATTTGGTATCCTGTTTCATTTCTGTAATACTCTTTTTCGTCGATGTATCATTCTCATCCTCATCCTCATCTTTGATCCTCAGGACCTCAGTATAGATGAACTTATCACAGGCAGCCACAAAGGGTTCCGGTGTCTTCTTCTCACCGAATCCGTAGGTGAAAAGTCCTGCTTCTCTAATCCTTGAAGCGAGTTTGGTGAAATCGCTATCGCTAGATACGATCGCGAAGGCATCAAAGTTCTTCGTATAGAGCAGATCCATCGCATCGATGATCATCGCACTATCG
>CAZLZY010000253.1:0-4005 GCA_964564075.1 uncultured Spirochaetales bacterium | reverse complement strand
TCTGGCTTGGATCAGAGAGATTCGATACAACGAACTTCACTATCCCCGAGAAGGAATAAGTTGCTTTAGAGAAGAGGAGTTACTATGCCTATAGCTTTGAGCACAGGAGCTAGTCACGCAGAAGTATAGTCTCTTCAATCGCTTTAGCTCTTGCATTTCTGATTCTCTTATCCGACATTGATTAGCTTATGAAGTTCAGATGCCCTTCAATATCTATTTTTTCATGCAAGCTAATATCTACCTGGAGGTGCTTTAGGATTCCGTTAAACTCTTTCCCATTCTCCAGCGTGAGAATCGAGTAAGAATATAATTTGTTATTTCGCTGGGGTGTTCAAGGATCTGGGAGGTGTTTCCCGATCTGATATAGAACTTCTCGACAGAACCACCACTTCTAGACTTGATGGTGGTGAATAACGGTTGTCGTCCACGGCTTATACGAATACGGCATATCTCTTGTTCAGCCAGTCTTGGAAAATCGATAGTTATGCTCTTCGAAGTATATCCTGTTCCGTACCTAGCGCCGAGAAGATTGCGGAGATGAATCTCATAATAATCCTTCCCAGGCTGTTTCAAGACAGCATAATCATTCTCAATACCGCGTATCTCTCCGTTGTCAGCTACGCCTATAAGAAGAGTACCACCCTGGGCATTGTTAAAGGCTGCCACCGATTTTACAATGATATCTTCAAGGTTCTTATTGAACTTATCTTCATGATAATCCCATCTCAGAGATGATTTGAATTCGATTTCTGATGATTCACCTTGGGCGATCTCATCCATAAGTATCTCCTCGATACGGTCGGGAGAGCGTGAGATCTCTTGGAAATCCAATATCAACCGGTATCCAAGAAATACTGCTGCACCGAGGATAGTCAGTAGAATGATCTGTAGGGGAATAGAAAACCTGAATGTCCAAAGAGATTCAGTTGGAACTAGTGTTCCTATAGTCAGAGAATCCGTCCCGATTTCTAACTGTTGGAATTCTGTCAGCCAGACATTTCCACCAGTTTCGAACCGTAACCGGAGATTATCCTCCCGAGAGTCAGAATTGTTCTCTTTTAGAAGCGAGATAAGTTCATTTGCACTATCATCAAGGGGAGTCCTTAACTGTAAGTTAGTATCCATTGTAGCCGACATATCGAGTAGATCATCCAAGGGAAGGAACAGGTATTCTTCACCAGATGGCATCAACAGGAAAATGAGTGCACCTTCTGCGGCTCCCCCATCTTTCAACCTTTCTGCCATCATGCTGAAGGGCAGGTCTATAGACAAGGAAAATCCTCTGTTACCATATTGTGAGGAGGGCTGGAGAGTTAGTGTGATTCCCTGCAGGTCTGTTATTGGTAGGGTATACTCAGAGGTTATATCAAGCAAATGGTTTGATGCCGAGTTCTCATGAAACAGATAGCTTATTCCACTCTTTTCTCTCATAGAGGATAGGGAATCCTCATGCTCTTTTTCTGTGACATACCAATCAGTAGTATCAAAAGGATAGGTCAGGACTAGCTCTTTCTGCTCAGAATCAGTCAAGCTTAGAGATGCGACCGAATTTGTTGACTTGAGTTTTTCCTGCAATAGTTCTATGTAGTTTTCAGGGGTTCCTATCGAATCAATCCCGCCAATACTTCCCCAAAGGACCGAAGAATACATGAGTTCGATCAAGGGGCTGAAATAATCATTAACTGATTCAACCGTTCTCGTTGAAGTCATCTCAAAAGCATTATCATCTAGATCCTGTCTGATATTGGAATAGCGGTAGATCCATAACAGTAATACACTCGATACAATAATGAGTAATAAGGGGAGAAATCTGAATAGGAACTGTCTTATCTGTGCCGGACGTTGTCTATTCCAACTGTATCGTGCGGATCTGGTTGTTTGCTTCATAGCGTGATTATATATATTAACAGATAGCTTGTCAGCTATCCTGTTGAAATCCATAGCCATATATCTTGGAATAACTTGATGTGATCTTTCTGCTATAGGTGTTTTAAGATTTTTTTGGAGGCCTGATATATACCATATTCTCTGTTACGGAAACTAAAAAGACTAGGGGGCAGCCTTTTTAGGGAAAGATCGGTATGACTGTTCTGCTAAATGGTCAGGATCGCTACAGAGGCATAGAGACAGTCTTTAATGCAACCTCCCTCCTTGAGGGTATCATCCCCAACAGGGCTTCTTTCGTTGAGCCCTCTCCGATAACAAAATCTTTCTTACCCTGTAGTCTGTCTTCAGCCCTGTAAACTGCTAGATCTTGTGGTAGGAGTAGAAAGAGGAGAAAGCTCCTGAGCTCCTCATACTCGGGGGAATCGATAAAAACATGGATTCATTACTGAAATAGGTGTATACTATTTCATATGAGACCTTTGGAGGATTTTAATGAAAGCTTATACCTATTCGGAATATGGCCCCCCAGAAGTATTATCTCTAAAGAAGATAGATACTCCCGTTCCAAAGGACCATGAAATATTAATATCACTGAAAGCCACTACGGTGAACCGGACTGATTGTGGTTTTCGGGATCCTGAATATCTGATCGTCTATCTCGTCAGTGGCCTATTCAGACCTAAGAACAAGATCCTTGGGAACGAACTCTCTGGAGTCGTTGAAGCGATCGGAAAAGATGTCTCACTATTCAAACCGGGAGATGAGGTGTTTGGTTTGAGTGCCTCAAGCTTCGGCACACATGCTGAGTACATCTGTCTCCCTGAGAATGGTTCTATTGCCTTGAAACCTGAGAACATGAGCCATGAGGAGGCAACGGCCGTTTGTGATGGGCTCATGCTTGCCAACTCCTATATCAAAAGAATCGATTTCTCTTCACGACCAAAGATACTGATCAATGGGGCAAGTGGCTCGATAGGTTCTGCAGCCTTGCAGCTTGCTGCCCATCTTGGTGCCGAGGTGACTGCTGTATGTGCGACTAAGAATATCGAGCTGATGAAAGAGCTCGGGGCACAGCAGGTCATTGATTATACGAAAGAGGACTTCACGGAGATCAAAGACAGCTATGATGTGATTCTGGATTCAGTAGGTAAAAGTACCTTCTTTGGGTGTAGGAAGATCCTCAAACCGAAAGGGATCTATTACTCATCTGAACTAGGAGCCTGGTCTCAGAATATCTTCCTCTCACTCCTGACCCCATTGTTCGGGAGGAAGCGGGTAGCCTTCCCAATCCCAAAAGATAGTAAGGAAGATATCGAATATTTCAAGGGTTTGATAGAGGCTGGAGCCTATAAGGCTATCATCGATAGGAGCTATCTTTTCTCTGAACTGATCGATGCTATGAACTATGTGGAGACGGGGTTGAAGACTGGGAATGTGGTGATCAAGATAGGATGATCATCTAGCTAGTTCAATTCCATAGTCTATGAATCTTTCAAATTCACTGACTAAGGGTAATGGAATAGTGAGAATCTTGTTATCTCTTGTGAGATTTCTCAGGGAGAATCGAACTCCTGTGTCCAGCTTCTCTAGTACTTTAGTCATACTTGCCGATCGTACATGTATACCAGCTTTTACCTCTATTGGAAGGATTTTATCATCAAGTTGGACTAGGAAAGCTATCTCATGATTATTCTTAGACCAATAATAGATACCTTTCTGATAGACTGCGGATAATTCCTGCAATACAAAGTTCTCTGCCATTGCATCTTTGAAGGGAATGCTCTCTTTGGGTCTTAGTTCAAGCAGAGAAGAGACTGGATAATCAGCGATATGCCTCAGTAAGCCTGTATCCGGCATATATAGTTTACAATGGTTCTTATTCTCATAACCTTTCAATGGTAGTTGATATGTTTCGACCATTGAGACTTGACTGAGATACTTTCCTGCAATCAACCATTCAAGGGCATTCTCATATTCCCTTGCTCTTGCCCCACTATGAATTTCACTATATGTGAATTTCCTATTTTCTTTCGATAGCTGGGGTACTATTGAATCCCATATTGATATGATCTTTGGGATCATCTTTTGTGATGGATATGTTGAAAAATCACGATAATA
>CAZLZY010000252.1:0-4010 GCA_964564075.1 uncultured Spirochaetales bacterium | reverse complement strand
TTCTTCATGCTCGCGATTCTTGAAGACTCAGGTTACATGTCACGTGCTGCCTTTGTCATGGACCGCGCTATGCGTGCAATAGGACTCCCTGGCAAGGCATTTGTTCCGATGCTCATTGGATTCGGATGTACAGTACCTGCTATCATGGCAACACGAACTCTTGAATCAAAACGCGACAGGTTCATGACAATTTTCATGTCTCCATTTATGTCCTGCGGTGCACGGTTGCCGGTTTACGCGCTGTTTACAGCGGCCTTTTTCGGAACACATTCGGGGCTTGTTGTATTTTCTATTTACATGGTGGGAATAGTTCTGGCCATCCTGACTGGATTGCTCCTCAAGAACAGTATTTTTAAAGGTACCTATTCCCCTTTTGTAATGGAACTTCCTGAATATCATAGACCCCGTTTCAGTCAGATTACCAAGAGTGCATGGCATAGATTGCGCTTTTATCTGGCTAGAGCAGGTAAGGTCATCATCCTTGTTGTTCTGGTTCTCGCATTTCTTAACTCGCTTGGTACCGACGGATCGTTTGGAAATGAAGATTCTGAAGAATCTGTACTTTCAGTAGTAGGTAAAGCTATCACTCCGGTTTTTACACCTATGGGAATTGAAAAGGAGAATTGGCCTGCCACGGTTAGTTTGTTTACTGGTTTGTTCGCTAAAGAGGCTGTAGTCGGAACGCTTAATTCGCTCTATGCACAGGAAGCAGTTGCAGAAGAAGCTGCGGTAGGTGAAGATGCAGGCGGCTGGAGTCTCGGTTCGATCTTTGGAGAAGCCTTTGTAACGCTAGGAGATAACCTTACTGGCATCTTCGGCGGTCTTTTAGACCCGTTTGGAATTGGTATTATAAACGGTGATGAAGAAGTAACAGGAGAAGAGCTTGAGACCGCAGATAGTGTTTTCACAGGCTTGAGAAATAATTTCACACCTGTAAGTGCCTATGCTTACTTGTTGTTTATCCTGATATATTTCCCATGTATAGCAGCCCTGGGTGTTGCTATACAGGAAACAGGCAGAGCGTTTGGGACACTACTTGTCACCTATCTGACTTTACTCGCATGGATTGTTGCAACCCTCTTTTTTCAGATCTTTGAAGGTGGGTCAGTTCTCTGGATAGCAATCTCGATCGTTCTTGCTGCGGGTATTTATATCAGCTTTAAAGTAATGGGAATGAAATCAAAAAGGCTGTCCTTTCAACAGTAGGACTCTATTTAATTAGTCCTGCAATAAAATTCTTATTGCAGGATTTTTTTTTATATATTCTTTTTCTATCAGTAAAAGAAGGGTATACTAAATATAATGGATAAAGACAAAAAATTTGATTTTAAAAACCTAGCAAAGAAATTTCCTGCGGCGGCTGAATACTTAATAGAAATTTTTGTTATAAAAAGAGATTACGGTATTGTGAAGAATTCTGTGATTGCAGCAAGGCTTGGCGTTTCAAAGCCTGCGGTTACTCAGGCTATGAACAGACTGAAAAAGTTTAATCTTTTAGAACAGGATTTGTACGGTTCAATTAATCTTACGGTTCCCGGTAGAATTATAGCTTCAAGGCTCTTAAAACGCCACTATCTAATTGAGCATCTCCTTATACATTACCTCGATTATCCATGGGATAAGTCTGATGAAGAGGCTGCACGTATTCAGGCAACGCTATCTGATGAGTTTACCGATTATCTATTTGAAAGACTGAATAGACCGGATACCTGTCCTCACGGAAACCCTTTCCCTGGGTCAAACCGGGAGATGGAAATTCTTTCAGCACCGAGGCTGAGTACGGTATCATCCGGAGTCAGACTCAAGCTTGTTAGGATAACAGAAGAGGGTGAAGGTGCCGAGGGGTTGCTGCATTTCTGCTGTGAGAATGACTTAAAACCGGGCAGAACTATGATTGTTGATAATGTCGATGAACAGGGTGTGACCGTCCGCTTAGAAGATGGCACGCAGTTGATGATTCCCGACGGAGTTGCAGACTATCTCTGTTTTATGCTTGTTTAATCAAGGTCATCTTTTTTAATTCAGCTTATGAAAACGGTCATGGCTCAAATCAGTGAGGATTTTTCTCGGAGTATTTGTAAAAAGTTGTCAAAACATATGTATGTGGAGCGCGTGGGTTAGTTTTTTACATCTTTACGCACTTGAGCGGTAATAATGATGGTGTAGGCCGGATAATGTTTCCATTTTCTTTATTGCACCGGAGTACCTTTGAATTTCAGCACCAGGAATCTTTTCAATACCTTGATGTAATCTCTAATTATTATAGTATGCCACATATTCTGAGAGGATTATATAAATCTACTTCTCAGAAAACAACAGGAAGTGATCGAGTGCTTCTATTCAGATGGTACCAATCAATCTTTCGACAAATGAGTTCATATTCGGTGAAGCAAGGGAGATGTTGACTCCTGTAATTTCATAATCAGAATAATCACATAGAAATCGCACATATTACGTAATAGGAATCTGAACGAGAATTGTTCAGTATGAACCATGAGGACATGATTGCTTCTCTAAATATGCTGAGCCTAGTTGGTCAGACCGTTTTGGAACACAAATAAGGTGGACTATATAGAGATAGGAGTCCGAATCATGAGAAAGAAGTTTGTATCAAAAATGTCCATGAAACACATATGTAGTAGATGTATTTGATACAATTTGAGAAGCCGGTTACACTTGCTCGTTAAGAGTTAGGTAGACCGGCTTTCTTTATTATACAGATTATTGAACAGTATGCCTCGGATATCCATCAAGAATTAGAGGGTCTTCCTATAGGGCCTTGGCTTTATAACTCTTGACTTACGTGACCAAATAAAAATAACCCACGCCCTTGAATATCATGGAGGTCTTCTTTTGGTAGACCATTTATCTGGGATGTTATACAATAAGTAATGCGTTTACCAGTGTATTCAGAAATAACAACTTTAGAAAAAGAGCTACCTTTTTTACTCATTGCTGCGGGTCTTGATTATGAACAGACCTTAGTCAATAGACCTTATGGACTGAAGACTATGCAGGTCATTATAACGGAGTCTGGACAAGGTTGTGCAGAGTTTGATAATGAGATAGTAACAGTAAAACCAGAGAATATTCTGATCATATTTCCAGATGATTCTCATGGATATTATCCTCAACAAGAACCCTGGGTTGTTAACTGGATAGCTTTTGATGGCTATAAACTACCGGAACTCATGAGAAATATGCATGTGAAGAAGAGTGGGTTATATCGTATTGATGATGTTGAGATCCTCATGAATACCATCAGGAGGGCAGAGGATCTTCTCAGGAATCCTACGACCTTAAACAAGCTACAGGGAAGTTCTCTTGTTTATGATTTTATTACCAGTTGTTATAACAATATGCACAAGGTTCATCCTAAAAAAAATAAACTTCCACCTTCAGTCTTGGATCCAGCACTAACAATCATTAAGAACGAATACCAAAAACTGATCTCAGTTGATACGTTAGCTTCGTCGTGTGACCTAAGTTCTGCTCACTTCTGTCGGTTGTTCAAAGAACGTATGAATCAACGACCCACAGAGTATATAAATGAGTTACGCATCAATAATGCAAAAATATTATTAGAACGTTATAGTTCTATCAAATTAAGTGAAGTAGCTAAGCGTTCAGGTTTTTCAAGTGAAAGTTATTTCTGTTCAACCTTCAAGAAGATCGAAAAACAGACTCCACAAGAATTTAGAGAAAAAAAAGCATGAAGGTTTTCTTCATGCTTTGATATCAAATATAGATCTGTTTTAGAACATCCAAACCATCAAAGAGGAACCACTCTTCAATGATCTTTCTATTTTTAACTGTAAAATGATTATTACCCATTATATGAATACGTTTCCCAGAGGGCTTTTTGAAGTATCCGATACCTTCATGAATTCCGATGATTCTCCATCTTACGGCTATTTCTCCAGAGGCTTCTCCATCAATTAGGTTACACGTGATCCTATCGATCTCGACCGATGCGTTCGGGAAAGAAGCAAAAAGGCTTGTGAGCATCC
>CAZLZY010000251.1:0-4012 GCA_964564075.1 uncultured Spirochaetales bacterium | reverse complement strand
TCACTTTCTTTCGTCGTCCATGGAAGGGAATCCAATATTGGACGATCGGAGCCATATCGACTCTATTCCCATCTAGGATCTCATTCCATCCGATAGGGACTTTTCCTAACTCAGCTAGGAACTTATAGACATGATGAAGGAATATCTGCTGGAGATCCTCGATATCATCAGAGCCCTCTCTTTTCAGATAGTCCCTACAGACATCACATGTCTTCCACTGTTTTCGAGGTACTTCATCACCACCTATATGGACCCACGGAGAGGGGAATAGCTCCGCTACTTCACGCAAAACATTCCTGACGAATTCCATGGTCTGTCCTGATCCTACACACATCACATCATGGAAGACCCCGAATGTAGGAGGGACCTCGAGTTCCCCCTTATGGCAAGTGAGAAAGGGATAGGCTGCAGCTGCAGCTGTAGCATGTCCTGGTATCTCTATCTCAGGGATGACCTCTATCCCTCTCTCTGAGGCATAGGAGACTATCTCCCTTATATCATCCTTTGAGTAGAAACCTTCATGAACACACCCTTCTCTCTCTTTTGAGGACCTTCCACCAATCTGTGTATCTGATCGTGTTGCTCCCACTATAGTTAATAATGGATAAGCAGCAATCTGGACTCGCCATCCCTGATCATCAGTCAGATGCCAGTGAAAACGATTCATCTTATGGAGGACCATACTATCAAGCACTCGTTTCACACCTTCGATAGATACAAAGTGTCTGACACAATCAAACATGAAACCACGCCAACTGAAGCTACTGAAGTCTGTGATGACTGCAGGGGAGAACTCTTTCTGCGTTAGGATCTGTCTGATCGTCTGCAGTGCATATAAGAGACCGATGGGGCTACAACACGATATCTTCCATCGCTTTTCCTGCAATTCGAGTTGGTACCAATCAACATGAGAATCTTGATCCTCTTTACAGGTAATGAGAAGTGTAGCATCATCAGATTCTGTGATAGTGGGAAAAAGGATCTGTAACTCGCTTATAGCATGTTTGAATATAGGATCATGAACATCAAAGCCTTGAGCTTCGAACGTCCATGTTCCTACAGAGCTGATCTTGATTTGAGCTTCTGAAAGTATTGAGATGTCTTTTGGCCTTGGTATTATCCTATAATCCATAAAGGATTCTCCTCATCAAAGAATAATACCACAGAATTACTTCTTAGGCCAAACACCTCTTTTATAACTATTGGTATAACTGACCAATTCTGCAGTATTCTTTGAGTGGGTCTTAACAAGAAGTCGGTGCCTATAGGTATCTATCGTACTGCTAGCTATTTGGAGAGCCTCAGCAACCTGATCAGTCGAGTATCCCTGATGGAGATAGTTCAACACATTCATCTCCTGCCCGCTAAGGGATATACTCTTTCCAATTGCTTGAGAACCAGATTCCGGATTCTGAAGAGCCTGCAGGACTGTCTCTAGATCATCCGTATAATTGAGCACAGATGTTGCACCAACTTCTAAGATCTGCTTTACCTGTTTAAGCGGAACCCCATGGTTGATGGCAATGATAGGACAAGAAATACCCCTTCTCTTCAGGCGGTATACCAGATCAGATGCTGATATATCTGTGATCGATAGTGAGACGATGATGAGCTCTGGTTCGATAGAATTTATCGAATCTAAGAATTCCAAACCACTGTTAGAGTAATAGAGAGTCTCATAGCCGTAGCAACATTCTAGCTCTCTAATAAGAAGTCCTCTAAATAGTTTATGATTGTCAATAATAGCAAGTTTTCTGTTTTTCATAGGTTTCCACACATTAATTATAGGTTTTTACTTTATGTTATATTTTTTATGCAGTGTATAAATGTTATTACCATATGTCAATATGTTATTGTAATATTATAAAATGTATTATATATAGAATTAATGCCTATTTGCTAGTTAATCTAGCAATACTTAACTATTCTGGTGATAATACCATACATCTATCTGATTTTCATAGGAAAGGCAAAAATATTTGTTAGAAACTTATCATACCACTATGCTATTGCACCCTCAGACGACCGGTTGTATAGTATTAATAGAGAATTCTTTTTCAGTTAAGGAGGAATTGTTATGGTATCTGATATTGCGATCGCTCAACAAGCAGAACTCAGAGAGATCTCCACGATAGCTCAAAGATTAGGTATAGCTCAGGATATACATCCATACGGACGTTATATTGCAAAAATCCCAACGACCTATTCCAAACAAGAGGGTCATGGTCATCTTATCCTAGTGACTGCGATGACTCCTACTCGCTACGGGGAGGGAAAGACCACCAATACCATAGGTCTAGCTCAGGCTCTTCAAGCTGTAGGAGTTTCTTCAATGGCTGCGATCAGAGAACCCTCATTAGGCCCCTGCATGGGTATCAAAGGTGGTGCAGCAGGTGGTGGTTATTCACAGGTGCTTCCTATGGAGGAGATCAATCTCCACTTCACCGGTGATATGCATGCCGTCACGATCGCTCACAACCTCCTGTCTGCCATGGTCGATAACCATATTCACCAAAGACTAGAGCCTAAGATACATCCGGCAAAGGTCATCTGGAATCGTGTCATGGATATGAATGATAGATCCCTTCGTTCTATAACGATAGGCCTTAGTGATCACGGTGAGAACGGGATCGCTAGGATGGATGGTTTTCAGATAACCGCAGCATCAGAGATCATGGCGATTCTCTGTCTATCTCAGGATATCAGAGACTTGAAGCATCGCCTTGGAAAGATAACTGTAGGACAGACCTATAGTGGAGAATATGTCACGGCTCATGATATCGGAGCAGAAGGAGCTATGGCAGCTCTACTCAAGCAGGCAATCGAACCAAATCTCGTACAGAGTATAGAAGGCGTACCGGTTCTCATCCATGGTGGACCATTCGCGAATATCGCTCATGGATCGAACTCTATCATCGCTACGAAAACAGCCTTGAATCTTGCCGACTATACGATAACTGAAGCAGGTTTCGCATCAGAACTCGGTGCTGAGAAGTTCTTCAATATCACAAGTAGGATCGGTGGGTTTAGACCAGCTGTAGCCGTACTAGTCGTAACCCTACGAGCGTTTAGGATCCATGGAATAGATAATATCCTCAAACATATTGAGAATATCAGGCAGCATGGGGTGAAAGCGATAATATCTATCAATAAGTTCTTAGATGATCCTATAGACGAACTTACATCACTACAGGAGAACCTTGAAGAATATGGAGTAGATTCAGTCATCACCGACTTTAGAGAATCTGGTGGACAGGGAGGAACAGTCCTTGCTCATAAGATCGTTACGCTGTGTGAAGAACCAAATACATTCCATCAACTCTACCCTGATGAGTTACCCATCAAGGATAAGATCGAAAGGATCTGTTATGAGGTGTATGGAGCAGGTTCAGTAGTATATGCAAAGGGAGTACGAACGAAGATCAAACAGTTAGAGACTGCTGGTTTCGGCCATCTTCCTATCTGTATGGCAAAGACACAATCCTCTCTGTCAGACAACCCTAAACTCACAGGCTGCCCAAAAGGGTTCCCGATCTCGATATCAAAGATCGAAGCCAAGACTGGAGCAGGCTTCATCGTAGCCTTTACAGGAGAGGTCATGACCATGCCAGGACTTCCAAAGAGACCTTCTGCTTGTGATATAGATATAACAGAGGATGGGACTATCTCTGGGTTGTTCTAGAGTTACTTATGCTTGCAATATAACCATGTTGAATAGATCTCATCCGTCCTAAACACTATCATCTATGCAAAAGGGAAGACTACCTGGTACATAAGCTTCTCCTAGCAACAATTCAAACTCTGCAAGATATTCTTTACTATGTGCAAGGTTTAACGATGGTATCTCATATTACACGAAAGCATCCATTCTCTCACTTTGCTTACCGCAAAGTGCATACTATTGAATAAACGATTATTACAATGGTGTAACATTTTTTACTATAGACCACATCAGTATGCTATAATTTTATCTAATAAAAAAAATCATGATTTGCATAGTGTTGCATTTATG
>CAZLZY010000250.1:0-4034 GCA_964564075.1 uncultured Spirochaetales bacterium | reverse complement strand
GCAAATAATCCCCCTATCACTTGGACGAATGAGATCTTCTTAGCATTGGGGTATGTGGGAGTGTTCGCGTCACTGATCGCATTCCTTATCTGGAACAAGGCGATCCATTCGATCGGACCGGTGAAGACGAGTCTCATCTACTACACGCTGCCGCTCTTCAGTGCAGCTAATGCAGTTCTTATCTTAGGAGAGAAGATCTACTTCTTCCATCTGATCTCATTAGTCGTGATCATATCGGGGATATTGATAGCAAGTCTATCAAAACGGTAAGTAACCTTAAGAATAGATCATTGCACTTTCAAATGATCTTTTGTGACTTCAAAAAAGAACTCTCTACTCCACATAGCTATCTTTTTAGGGTCTGGGATGAAAGGGATAACATCTTGCTTTGCCTGTGTAAGATCAACTTCCTGAAACCTTTTGTTTAATAGGTCTAGAACACCTTCCTATGTCAGTTTTTTCGAACCTTCCCAATGCCTTGACTGCCTCCTCCTTGCTTCAAGGTGGGCAAGATCCACAGGGATCCCCTTTGTGATATACCAAATATGATCATAGAGATCTCTACCCTTGCTGCGATGGCCCCAATTCCTACAAAGAAGGGCATGCAACTTGCCTGCAAAAAGAGATGGTCTATCATCTATTACCTCCAGTAAGTACGATTTCATCATACTTACTGGAGGTAATGCACACTTTCTCCTGATATTTCTCTCCTTAAATCAAACTATACTGATTGCCGATCTCTAAAGCTCAACAATCGTGAAAGTGTTACATGATATCCAAGCGAAGAGTCCTAAGGATAGATTGGATCCTCTCTGGGGAGACGCCAGCCTGTCGTGCTAGTTCCGGCCAGAGAGCTACAGCTACCTTTACTTCATCAATAATACGTTTGGCCCTTCCCCTTACCAATCCTGCCAAAGGTTCCAAACTACATATCTCATCTATCGTGAAGTCATCCCCTTTCCCACAGATACTCATCTGGTGCCTTCCGGTCCAAAGCCCGCCGGGTTGATAACTATAGGTAACATCGTATGCAGGTGCAAGCCTCCATTGGCCGGACCTATTCATGAGAAAGGAGATATTCTTCACATGATCATCCTGGTTTCGGGCAACTATATTGAATACCATTCGACGAAAGAGCTGCTCTCTCTGATCAGCAGGAAGTCCAAGTTGTCTCATGATAGAAAAAGCCTGTTCATAGCTATGCGCTCTAGCCATATTATAATCTAGGTGTGCAAGAGCTCCTAAGGATTGCATATGAAGCTTTCTCCCATGTTCTTCTCTATCGAACCTCTTAGTCAAGAAATGACTTCTGTCATGTTCCTCTAGTAACCTGCAGGGACTCATCTCTATCCCTGCTTTCCCAACCATTTGGGAATAGACATATTCGATCACCGTAGACCCTAAAGGATCAGCAAGCTCTTTATCACGATTAGCCGTGACCCCATCAAACTTCATCAACCAATACTCGAAACCTTCCGGGGCGGGTATCTGGCCTGAACGGACCTCTTTAGTCTCTGGATGATAAGCGATCACAGCTTTGGCCCTAGCCCCACCTGCAGAGGTACCGATCTGCAGGATCTGGGATACTGCTTTTGAAGAGTCAGTATCGACAGGTCTCATACTCATGACTTCATGCTCTTGTAGTATATGAGAAGCTAGTGCTACCATTTCATCAACAGCTAGGAGTTCAGATTCTTTTAAACCAACAGGTATTGAGGGTTGGAACTCCAAAGCACCCATCCCTCTCGTCCCTGTATAACATAATCGTTCTATAGGCGAGAAAGAGTTCAAGGTTCTCCCCTGTTCACGGAGCCAATGTTCGATCAAGATATTCCCAAATCGATCAGGGAGTGAATCAGATAAAAGCCCAGGTAATCCATGAAATGAATCATAAGATAATTGAGGGAATCGAAATACTCCAGGTCTAAGAGGCATCATGATCGGAGAGAGTTCTATCCCACTCCTAAGGAATTCACGGTTATATTCAAAGGATGCGAACCTCTCAGCTGTATCGTAGGAGACTGCACCTATAAGCCTTCCCCACAAATGGACCTCAATAGCTCCCAACATCACTCATCCCCCCATACCCAAGGTTCAGCAGCATATGAATCAGTAGCCTCTGACCTCTTATAGGCTCTCTTGCGGCTCTTCTGTTTTTTACTCGTGATCATATCCATAGGACTTACCTCCTGAACAGGGATGAGAGCTTGAAGCTTCTCCAGCAGGCCTAAGATAGTCAATATTCGAATAAAACTATTGAGTTGAATGGATTCACCATGTTCAAACCGTTCTAGGGTTCGCTTACTCACTCCTGCTTTCTCGGCAGTCTCTTTCTGAGTCATGTTTTGTGCTAACCGAATCTGAGTCGCTCGATAGCCCAACTCTCTGACCATAGGTCCCTCTCCCCTCATGACAAACTTCACCATACCTTGAACCTCTCCATTTATTGTATTATATTTCGTCAATTTTGTCGATTTATTATACTTATATTTCTTTGTTCGTCATTTTTGTCGATTTATTATATGCTCTTACCATACAGACAGCTCACAGCCCTAGCATCTACACGCTCTCACCACTTTTATGGTATAGTTCTCATATGATTAATTGCTATGTATTACAGGTCCTTACCAGTAAGGAAGAACTCTACCTAGAACATGTGAAACACTTCCCAGATCTAACATGTAAACTTATCCTTCCTAGACGTGAACTCACTATCAAGAAACAGGGGAAACTCAAAAAGGTGATCAAACCGGTATTCCCAAGCTATATCTTCTGGGAGACTGATGATCCGGACCCAAGAACCCGTGAGATGTTGAGGAAACTCCCCGGTTTCGGTCGTTTCCTCAAGAACGAGAAGGGGGACCTCATCGCCCTTCGCGATAATGAGCGAATGATCATCACCAGTCTCACCGGTGATGGGGAGATAGCCAGAAAGTCACAGATCATCTTCGATAGGAACAAACGAGTAAAGGTATTAAGCGGTCCCCTCAAAGGTCATGAAGGGTCTATCGTAAAAGTCGATAAACGTAAGCACAGAGTCACCGTTGAGATCAATCTCTATGACAAACGATTCAAGATCGATCTTGAATATGAAGAGGTTGAACAAACCATAAAGTAGCATTCTCTCTTACAGAGAATCATACAGGAGCTCACCAATATGCAGGATTCAGTACAACTCACCTATAAGAACCAGATCATGAGAGGCATGGAACACTACCCTGAGGATACTCAAGGCCCCCTCCCTGCTGTCCTTATAAACCATGGATTCACCGGGCATAAGGGTGGAGCGCACCGGATACATCTACACCTTTCCCGACTGCTCGAGGCTTCAGGTTTCGCTGCTATCAGATACGATTTCATCGGTTCTGGTGAGAGTGATGGGACCTTCGATCAGATGACACTATCATCAGAGATCGATCAGGCAAAAGTCGTCTATAAGAGTATGCTTGATGATCCCAGAATAGATTCGCAGAAGATCTATGTCCTTGGACATAGCATGGGTGGCCTTGTAGCTAGCTGCCTCTGTGGTGACATCGCACAAGACGACACCCTCACAGGTCCTGCAGGAGCGATCCTCCTGGCACCAGCAGGGAATATGCTTGATGTCTATGACAGGTCAAGGGAAGAACATGGGAAGCTATTCCGTGAGGACGGTTCTATCGACCACTCTGGATTTCTCGTCAGTGCAGCATTCGGAGTTGACCTTCATAAGACCATTCCTGAGATCCCAGGACGAGTCTCTGCTTTCAAGAACCCGGTGATCGTCATTCACGGTAGTGAAGATGAGGCAGTTCCTATTGAGACAGGAAGAAAGTTCGCTTCCTATTATGAGCAAGAGACTCTGTTTTATACGATCGAAGGTGCAGACCATGTGTTCGGTAACCTAGAGCATGAGGCCCAACTGTTCAAAGAGATCTTGAGCTTTGTTACTAGCTCATACAAAGAGTAGTTGTTCCGTTAGGTTACGTTAGATTGAATGATGAACCGAGTATGAGCTTCTCCACAGGATGGACATTCACCTCTATGAACACAAA
>CAZLZY010000249.1:0-4059 GCA_964564075.1 uncultured Spirochaetales bacterium | reverse complement strand
AGATGGTTCATCTCCTGACATCCTAGTCTTAGCACCGGCAGTGATCAAAGAGGTTCGCAGAACTTTTTGCCTATATAGCAGAACTCAATGATTGTTACTTCCTTGATACCAATAAGGTCATGAGTGCCTCTGAGGCTGATGGTATCCATTTCGAAAAACAGGGGATAGAGACAGAGCAGAAGTATGAGCAAAGAAAGTAAAAGATATCATCTGACCCAGTCATTGATCTTCAGACCTTCTATCCTTTCAAACTCTTTCACATTATGAGTGATGAGGGTCCCTCCACTGAACATAACGATCGAAGCTATAAAGAGATCATTGGGACCGATAGGAGTTCCTTTCGACTCAGTTTGCTCCCTTATCTTAGCGTAGGTATATGCCATATTATCAGAGAAGGAAACCACCTTAAAAGGTTGAAGGAACTCCTCTACCTTATGCAGATTCTCTTCGATCCTAGTACTTTTCTGAACTCCCAATAGCAACTCAGCCTTGACGATCACTGGAATACCTATCTCATTGGGAGGTGTTGAAAGGAGCATGTTCTTAACTGATTCATATCTTCCATTCAGGAAGTAAATACAGGTATTCGTATCTAAGAAATACATCAGAGAGTCTCCCTTAGTGCATCGAGATTAGCTAGGGCTTCTTCAGGACGTTTAAAACTCCTATCCTTCACTGATCCGAATAGATCCTCAAAGTGTTCGGTATAGGTTGGCCTTAAGGTCTTTCTTAATTGAGTCCCTACCCATCTAGAGATCGAAAGGTGTTCTTGCTTCGCAGCATTCTCAACTAGTTCTAGTAGCTCTTGGTCTATATATAGCGATATTTGGGGCATAGCGGCCTCCTGATACAAGTATATATCTAGACAAGTACACTTGCAAGTATACTTGCTATAGGTTGCAAAGAAGTCATGTGTTATTGGTGATAAACTAAGAAAGAGGGATATTGATTCAGATATACTCATACTAGATATAGCAAGAGTCTATTACTGACTGGATCTCTTGAACTTTTCTTCCATGAATACCAACATCCTTTGATAGCTCTTTCCACTTACTTAGTGCATATCGGGTCTCTTCTAAGATGGTATTCAATTCATTCCTTGTAAGGGAGAACTGTTTTGCCAGTTGCTGTAGATGTTCGAGTTGAGGCTGCCTCCCTTCACCTGCAATAGTCATCGTATGTTCTCCTCCAACTCCTGCTGTGAAGGTGAGGTCGTAGGCAGGGGAGGTCCTCCACTGATTCTTTTCATCATCTAGCAGAAAAGAGAAGTTCTTCACATGATCATCCCTGTTATGAGATAGGATATTGAATACCATCCTACGGAAGGCTTCAAGGACCTCTTGATGATCCTCCGTAAGGAGTTGGGTCGCTTTAAGATAATCTGCATAATCTGCAGATGGGATCCTGAAATTGGACTGGATCAGATTACCAAAGGTATGAGTATGGATCCTTCTGTTCCCTTTTCGATCAAAGCGACGAATACCAAAGTAGTGTTGTCCAGTCTCAGTAGTGAATATCTTGGTATCAGGCATCTGTATATGTGCTATCTTTGCCATCTGAGCATATACCGTTTCTATGAGCCCCTCATCTTGTGATTCTCTTTCTGAATGAAATTTCACGAGCCAATGAGAGAAGCCTTTTGGTAGATCATCGGTCCCTGAGATGATAGTCTCCGTTCCCAGATTATATCCTATGAGGACTTTGGGTCTTGCACCACCAGGTGATCCTCCATTCTGTATAAGTTGAGGCAGTATAGACTCTGTACTTCCCTGAAGGATCGCTATTGAAGAGTCAGCTAATTGTCCTAAATCTAGGAGCACCTCTTGAGTCTCTTCCTGATAAGATGATGGACGATAGGACAGGGCTCCCATCGTACGGCTGCCCAACCATAAGAGGCGGTCTATTACTGATACACCTGATAGGGGGATACGATTTGATCTGAAAAAGCGATCCATAAGCAGTAAACCCCATCCATCGGGCAGGGAATCATCAAAGACTCCAGGAAGTGGCCCAAACTGATGACCTGTATGTTCATACAAACCTTGAGTGAAAGGGAGATGGAATGGAGATAGATCCCAACCTGTCTGTAAGAACTCTGCTGAATACTCAAAGAACACTCTACCTCTTAGTTCACTGAGTTCCCCTACAAAGAATGATTCTTCTGGTGATCGGGTATAATATACTTGTGCTTTCTTCATGCCTAGATTCTCCCTCTCGACCTTTTGATCTCTCTATTCTGTTCTTCCAACTCTTTCATACTTGAAGCAGCTGATGGAAGAAACAACCCATCGAATTCTTGTAGTCTTGATAAGGCAAACGATACTTTTAGGATCAGCTCCAAGGAGGCTTTTCCTGTAGTCTCGAACCTCTTCAAGGATGAGATAGTAATACCAGCACGAAGAGCTAGAGTCTCTCTTGTCCAATTCTTTGAGAGCCTAAGCTCTCTCATACGCGTGCTGAGTATCATCTGCATCTCTGAAGGGTTATGTAATGGTATCAAGGGTGGTCTATTCATTCTTATAGTATACCATGATTTTAAAAAAAAGATAATATATAAGCTATAGGATGATATAAAGATATATTAAAGGTAAAATATTAGCTCATAATAGAGTACCGTTGCGTACCGATCTTGAGACCGCAGATGTCTTTAGGAACAATCATCTAACTATCTAACTATTAGGAATACAGCTATCGGTGAGGCATTGGCATATGATGATCTTATTCGGGTCCTAGAACTGATATGATCCTTAGGTCTACAGATAACTACCTTGGAAAGAATAGGAAATTTTGATGAATTGTAGCTTTCCTCAAGAACTTCCACATATTTACCATAACGAGTGGCAACAGGTTCTTGCAGGTCATCTTCAGAGCAGAAGCGTATCAAGCTCCTGAAGGATGGAAGTGATGGTATGAACCCAAATACCCTCCTTTAGGGGGAAGGATTTCTCAACTGGTGCTATGATGAAAGCTTTTTCAGGTTTCACGACTTTTAACGCCTCATAAAACCCTCTAGATACCTTTGGAGCTGGTGAGACTTTTATCTCAAAAGCAAATCTACGCTCTCCCTTCTCCAGTATGAGATCGATCTCGGCACCACTGGAAGACCTGTAGAAACTTGGAGTATAGCGAGGATATCTATCGATGATACTGGCTAGGATAAATGATTCATAACTGTTCCCAAGACCGGGGTGTCCCAATAGTTCATTAAAGGTCTCGATTCCCAATAGGCAGTGAGTCAGACCGGAATCTCGTATATAGACCTTTGGTGACTTGATCAACCGTTTCTTGGTATTCGTGAAGAAAGGCTGCAATTGGCGAATGATAAAAGTACCTTCTAGAATATCGAGATAATTCTTGATCGTTGGACTACTGACGCCCATTGATGAAGCTATGCTACTGTAATTCACTATAGATCCATTAAGATGGGCTAACATACTCCAGAATCTTCGAAGAGTCTGGGCAGGTATAGTAATACCTAGTTGAGGAATATCTCTTTCTAGGAATGTCCTTATATAGTTTAATCTCCAATCAAAACTCAGATCGGTATCAAGAGAATAACTCTCAGGGTAACCTCCCTGTAGCCATAACTGATTAAGATCAGTTATTTCGGATGCGGTGAAGGGACTTATTTCAATATAAGAGATCCTACCAGCAAGAGTCTCCGAACTCTGCCTGATGAGGTCTCTCGAGGCAGAGCCTAACAGCAGAAACTGACCTGGTCGGTTATTTCTATCTATATGAGATCGTAATAACTGAAAGATCTCAGGATATCTTTGTATCTCATCAATGCAGATGAGGGAATCCTTATTGGCATCCAGAAAGATGAGAGGTTCCTGTAATTTAGCGTGATCTCTTGGATCTTCTAGGTCAAGATAGACCGATCCTGGGATACCCCCGATTATTCGCTTTGCAAGAGTCGATTTACCGACTTGTCTAGACCCAAGTAATGCGATGGCGGGGAAGGCCGTAAGATGTTTTTGTATGAATCGTTCCTTATCTCTTGGAATATAAGTTTGCATATCTAAAGTAAAGCATTAAAAAAACAAACAAACAAACACC
>CAZLZY010000248.1:0-4081 GCA_964564075.1 uncultured Spirochaetales bacterium | reverse complement strand
TTTCCACGAATATGTTGTCTAAACATCTCCCAATCCCATCCATGCTTATCAGGATCCCGTATTGTTGCAGCATTGCGATAAACTTCTTACTTGTGTATTGCGACCCGCAATCTGTGCTATCATGAATTCATGATAACACAGACTATACCGAAGAAAATACTATGCCGAAAGACATAATAATTGCATAGTACTAGAGGAAATCTTTGGAATTCTTCGGTATAGTATTTCATACTTGAATATGAACTTTGCAAATAAGTTCCACTCAAACAACTGAATCAACTAACAAATCTTGAATAAATCTAGGAATCATAACGATTACCGGGCTTTTTTATTGCACAAATCCTTGAACTATTGTATCCTGATTGAGTACACCGGTTGTACTTAATCAGGAGGTAGCATGTACTACGATTTCACTATCGGGATTCCTGATGTTTCAGGAAAGATTGTGCTGAAAAAGAAGAGAGATGCGGTTTATATTCAATACGAATATGACCGAGTGTATGATGCCCAAAGGAAGTTCAATATTCCCAAGAGGGCAATCATCGGCAAGGTCTGCCGGGAAGACTCCTTATTGATGCATCCCAATGAGCAGTATCAGAAATACTTTCCCTTTGCAGTCCTTCCAGAGATGCGGCCAGTCTCTTACAGGAGTTGCTGCCTGAGAATTGGTGCCTATGTAGTGATCAGTAAGGTGGTTGAGGAGTACGGGGTTGCCTCGATGCTGGGGAATAGGATGGGGAAGGATTGCGGCCTGCTTTTAGACCTGGTCTCTTATTCTATCATCAATGAGGACAACGCTGGTCAGTATTATCCGGACTTTGCCTTCTGTCATCCACTTTTCTCTGATAAGATGAGAATCTACAGCGACTCCAAGGTTTCAAGGCTCCTTGGCTCCATCACCAAGGAACAGACCATTGGATTTCTCGACGAATGGAACAAGCGTAGGGACCGCAGGCAGCGGATCTATATCTCCTATGATTCGACGAATAAAAACTGTCAGGCTGGTGATGTTGACATCGTGGAGTTCGGAAAGGCCAAGGACGACAAAGGTCTTCCCATATTCAATCTAGCTCTTGCATTTGACAAGACCAACAAGGTCCCCCTCTTCTACGAGGAGTATCCTGGTTCGATCAACGACGTCTCGCAGTTCACCTTCATGGTGGACAAGGTGATTGAGTACGGCTACAAACGGATCGGATTCATCCTAGACAGGGGATATTTCAGCAAGGAAAATATCCGTTACATGGATGAGAATGACTACTGTTTCATCATTATGGTCAAGGGTATGAAAGCCCTTGTCTCTGAGCTTGTGAGGAGCAAGAGGCATACTTTTGAGACTGCTAGGGCTTGTTCCATCAGGGCCTACAGGGTCTATGGGACCACTGTTAAGCAAAAACTGTATGCGGATGACGGTAGAGAGCGTTACTTCCACATCTATTACAATGCCCGACGCCAAGCTGCAGAGAGAGAAAAGCTGGAGCAGAAGATCGATAGCTACAAAAAGTTTCTCAGGCGGATGGAAGGGCAGTCTGTTACGTTCAGTAGACGCTACACCTCCTACTTCGACCTCTACCACGACAAGGATGGGAGGTTTCTCCATGCGCGGGAGAAGCCTCAAGAGATTGAGGAACACCTCAATCTCTGTGGATATTTTTGCATCGTCACATCGGAGAAGATGACCGCAGAGGATGCCCTTGTCATCTATAAGGGTAGAGACGCCTCGGAGAAGCTGTTTAGCGGAGATAAGACGTTCATTGGGGGAAGGAGCATGCGGGTTCATTCACAGAACTCGATCTCAGCAAAGATATTCATCGAATTCGTGGCGCTCATCATCAGAAACCGAATCTACACACTTCTGAAGGAAGAGATGTTTAGGATGGGAGCGAAACCCAATTACATGACCGTCCCCGATGCCATCAAGGAGTTGGAAAAGATCGAGATGGTCAGAAGAAACAACGGTATGTACCGGCTCGATCATGCTATGACGAAGAGGCAGAAGACCATCCTGAATGCTTTCGGTCTTGATGATGAGTATGTCAGGCTCAAGGCCACAGAGATTGGAAGGCTACTTTCAGATGGAGCTTCCCTGTTGGATGCTACCGATGAGAATGGAGGTGAAGAACATGGCGAGGATGAAGACGCTTGCTTCTATTGATTCTGAGATTGCGAGGACCCAGGATACACTGGTGAAGGCAAAACTCAAATATGATGCGATTGCTAAGAATCTGGGAGAGCTCATGGAAAGCAAAAGAGCGTATCAATCAAGAGCAATAATGAACGCTTTTATCAAGAGTGGCAAAAGCTACAAGGAAATAATGAACTTTCTGAACATCGATGGGAATTGACTTTTCTGATGCCTATCTGATATTTGAGTGCAACTTTTTTGCAAAGTTCACATAAAAGGACTCCTCCATCTTGCTCAGGTCATGAACCTTCAAGTTATCGCTGAAGGGATATCAACGATCGAACAGATGGATCTGTTACAGGATATCGGTTTCTCCTTCGGACAGGGATTTCTCTTCAGTAAGCCGGTCAAAGCTGCAGATATTGATAGCATGTTAAGTGATGTGGCCCAAAGTAAACACTTTTACAGCAGTGATCGTGATCCTGTGTCAAAAATACGCAGATTTAAGGCCTAAATGAAACAGTGGGTCAAAATGACTCATTATGTCTATTGAATATGATTCTCCCTCTACTTTAAAATCTTACATAATATATTTTAACTACCTCTGTTGTAATGAATAAAAATGTTTTTCTACACACCTTGAAAAAGTTGGCACACCTTATGCATTAAGTATTAGTGTAAAACAGCAAATAATTAATACGGGGGTGTATTATGAAATACATAGTTAAAAGAAATCCATCAATCAGCCTTATGAACGACTTCGAAAAGATCTTCGATAGTTTCTGGGACTATCCTACGGTCACAAGTAGAGTAAGAAAACCTTCAGTCGATGTACGAGAGACCGAAGAGAACTATATCCTTGAGGCTGAGCTTCCAGGCTTCGATGAGAAACAGATCGAAGTGAATGTCGATAAGCATGTACTCCATATCTCATCTAAGAAAGAAGAGAGTAAAGCTGAGCAGGTGCCAGTCGAGAAGGATGAGTATCTCTTGCGAGAGAGAGCCCTTAACTCCTTTGATAGAAGTTTCTCACTGCCAGAACAGGTAGATGAAGAGCATATCGCAGGTGAGTTCAAGCAGGGTATCCTTACGCTGACCATTCCTAAACGACCTGAGAAGAAACCAAAGAAGATAGATGTGAAACTTGCATCATAGAAGTGAGATGAGTAGATAACGTTTAGCAGAATATGAGATCTGGCTACAATCTGGTTCAAAGCTATGAACTATATTGTAGCCTTTTTTATTGCTACCAGGTCACTGAGTAGTTGATCGGTTCAGCAAGAAGAAGGAAATCGATGATAGGGATCGCGAATTCAATCTGGTTATCGGTATGTTTGATTCCATTCTTATGAGAGATGATAGGGGAGTCTGTATTGATGACGATAGAGATCTCTGATCTATCGATAGCACTAGGACCCTCAGCGCCGAGAAGGTAACTGATCATATCAAGATAATCCTCTTCAGATACCCCTATATTCTCCTCCGGTCCGAATATGGAGAAGGAGGGGTCCTTCAATAAGGGGATCAACTCGGTGAGTTCATCATAATTATTCATATCAAGATAGAGAGTCAATGTATTCTGATTCCCTCTTGTCGTGAATGAGAAGAGGGATTCAAGTTTGAGTTCATCATGGACATCATTGAAGAAACGTTCAGCATCTCCGAACTTGAAGGTACCGATATAATGGTTCTTCTCTGGCTCTATGAATACGGCATCCGATGCATAGGGTGATCCATTGATGGAATCCTGTAGCTCCTGGATGTTCGTATCGGTCACATCTCTCTCCTCTTCAGGGATAAATACGGTAAAATCTTCGACGACTGCTGTGAAGAACTCTTCTACCTCAATTTCGAACTCTACCTCTCCGGCACCAGTGACATCGATGAATATCTCCTGTTTTATCGAACAAGCTGTGACACTGAACATGAGTAGGAGAATAGCGAGTATTATTGAGA
>CAZLZY010000247.1:0-4084 GCA_964564075.1 uncultured Spirochaetales bacterium | reverse complement strand
TCTTTTGTCTGAACTGTTGGAAGGGTACTCAATCTTGAAGTGACTTTAAATAATAAGGAACCCCTTGAATGAAAGCACATACTACCAAACTTATAGTACTGTTGTTCTGTATGACATCACTATTGACTCCTTTGACGGCCACTGGTCAGGAAGGATCAAAACTCCCGGTAAATGTTGTGAATATACATAAGGATGAGAAAGGATTTCAACTGGTGGTTGATGAAAAACCGTTTGAGGTGAAAGGTGTAGTATGGTCGTATACCCCGATAGGGGAGAACTATAGATATGATCTCTGGGCTCAATCTGATGAGTTCATCAAGAAGATGATCGATACAGATGCAAAACTGATGAAAGAAGCAGGAGTAAATGCTATTCGAGTATTTTCAATGGTCCCTCCCAAATGGATCACCTATATCTACAAAAACTATGGTATCTATACCATCGTAAATTATTTGTTTGGTCGCTATGGTGTCTCAGTAAAGGGGACCTGGTATCCAAAGACTGATTACTCAGATTTCTATTCTCGAATAGTCATCAAAGAAGAGGCCTTAGAAACCGTTAGAGCCTATATGGAGGTCCCTGGTGTATTAATGTTCCTATTTGGTAATGAGAATAACTATGGACTAGAGTGGGCCTCAAATGAGATAGAGAATCTCCCAGTTGGTCAAAGGATGGGAGCTAGGGCTTCATTTCTTTATGATCTGTATGAGGAGGTCATCTCAGATGCTCGCAAGATTGATCCAAACCATCCTATGGGTCTAGTCAATGGAGATATCCAGTATATCAACCTGATCCAAGAGATGGTTCCCAGTTTACAGATACTCGGAGCGAACACCTATAGGGGAGGTAATTCCTATCAATCCTTCTTTAGGAGTATCAACCAGTTGAATATCCCATTCGTTTATACGGAATTCGGAGCAGATGCATACAATGTGATCACAGAAGAGGAGGACCAGTTAAGTCAAGCCAGTTATATTCTTGACCAGTGGAAAGAACTCTATGAGAATAGTTATGGGAAAGGTCCATATGGAAATGCTCTAGGAGGATTTGTCTTTGAATGGCTCGATGAGTGGTGGAAACATGGCCAAGAAGTTAATCTTGAGGTTCATGATACGATTGGTACCTGGACGAACAGAGGGTATAAGATTGATGCAAACCCGACCAAGGCTAATATGAATGAAGAGTGGTTCGGAATCATTGCACAAAGTGCACTGACTGATAGTGCAATCTCGAAAAGAATACCTCGTGTAGCCTATTTTCTGCTTAAGGATGTCTGGAGACTCTCTCTTTACGATTCAACGGAGGCAGAGGTAGAAGACTATTTTTCATCATTGTACCCACTAGATTATCTAGGTACCGGTACATATTCAACCAGCCAAGAAATAGAGCTGTAGAATGTGGCAATCCTTTCTGAACGAGTAAAACCATCTTTATTTGTTAACTATGGTGAGGATTCAATGGGGGTGACTGCTCAGGACTTAATCTATAATAATGAGTCTCTTCTAACAGATTTTAAGTTTATAGAACCATACATCTGCAGAGGTAATGACCTAAGCTGTAATCACAGCAACACAACCCTTTGAGAAGTCCCTTTTATCTGAATTGGGATAGAAGATGTGTGCTGTTCTTTTATGCTATCTGATAGGTTTTCAGATACTTAATAAAAATTATAGTGTTGCAGTATCAGTAAAAGCATTTATATGTACATGAAAATATATTTTATTGACAGTAGGTGTATTTCATGTTTTAATATAGTTGATTGATAAAACCAACTAAAAAAGGTTGGAGAAATAAGGAGACGAAATGAAAAAACTATTATCTGTATTATGTCTGTTTCTGTTTGTTGGCGCATTAGTATTCGCAGGAGGACAGCAAGAGGCTAAGGAAGTTCAGGCATTTGATTCAAATGCATCGTATGATTTGACCATTGGTTGTTATGGGGATTTGGAGAAAGCCTATACAGCAGTTTTTGCATCAGAGGATTTTAAGAAGAATTTCCCAAATGTGAATATCTCTTTCCAAACAAGTGACTTCAACGGACATCACAGTCGATTGACAACTGTTATCGCAGCTAAAGAAGCTACAAACGATATCGAAGCTCTTGAGATCGGTTATATAGCACAATTCGTAGCTGGTGGAGGTCTGACTGACCTTGGGGTAGCTCCTTTCAACGGTTTTTCAATAGGGAAAGATCTTGTAGATTTCTCTATGTCAAATGCGACTACACCTGATGGTCGACTCGTTGCTATGCCTGTAGATATTGCACCTGCTGTATTGTTCTACCGATTGAGCCTGATAGAAGAGGCTGGACTTACTATTGAAGACATGGAAAACATCAAGACATGGGATGAATATATTGAGATTGGTAAAAAACTTACCATTGACCGAGATGGCGATGGTACTATTGATCAGTTTGCGATCACTCATGCAAATGACGCTGCTATGGTACCTCTTAATGGTGGAAAAGGTGGATGGGTAGATGCCTCAGGTAATCCTCTTGAGCCAAAAGAAAAATTCATCGGATCCCTTGAATTAGTAACTGATATCAGACAAGCAGGTATCGACGGAGATATGGGTGCATGGACTGGGCCATGGACAGAATCCTTCAGTAATGGTTCAACAGCTACAATGATCAATGGAGCATGGTTTGGTGGAGCTCTAAAGACATGGATGGCTCCTGATCTCAGTGGTGACTGGAGAGTCGCATACCTTCCTGGTAAGACTATGGCATCCTTGGGTGGTACGTATCTATCCATTCCTGAATATGTAGAATCATCTAAGAAGGCTGTAGCTTGGGAAATTATCAAGTATCTATCAACATCACCTTCAGCTCAGCTAATCACATTTAACACTATCGATGCATATCCTGCTTTGACTACTGTCTATGATGATCCGATCATGAATGAAGGACTTGAGTACTTCGGTGGTCAGAAAGTTCGAAAGATCTATGCTGATGTAGCTGAAAACATTCCTTCTAATAAGGTCAGTGAATATGATGCTCTTATCTTGAGTATCTGGAATTCTACGGTAACTGCTGTTCTAACCGGTGAGCAGAGTATTGAAGAAGGTTACTCCAGTGCCAAGAGAGAAGTTCTAGCTACAATTCAGTAATCTGATACATCAGATAAGATCGTCAGGAGTAGTCCTGACGATCTTTACGAAGGAGTGAAATAATGAAAACTGCCTACTCTGATAAAATCAGATTGGTCATGACCTACTTAATCATGGTTCTGTTCACTGTTATCTTTGCATTCCCTTTCTATTATGTCTTTGTGTTGGCATCATGGTCAAATATCTATTCGAGTCCACCTCATGTTATATTTGGACCTGATGCTTTAACAAACGTCAAAGCGCTATTGTCTCAACTTCCGTTCCATGTGAACTTTTTCAATAGTCTTATGATTGCTGTGATTACAACCTTAGGGACTATCTTTTTCTGTACGATGGCGGGTTTTGCTTTTGCTAAGTATGAATTCAAGGGAAAAAAACCTATCATGACTTTTGTCCTTGCTACCATGGCAATCCCTCCCTTCCTAAATATCATACCATTCTTTAAGATGATGGTCGCTTTTGGTTGGTATCAGACCTGGCTGCCATTGATCATACCGAATCTTGCCACTGCATTCGGAATATTCCTTATGACGCAGTTCCTAGAGAACTCCATCCCAAGCGATCTTCTAAGTGCTGCAAGGATCGATGGGCTCAATGAGTTTCAGATTTTGATGAAAATGATCTTTCCGCTTGCAAAGCCGGGAATAGCTATTCTTGGAACTGTGACCTTTATTGGTTCATGGAATAACTTCGTTTCTGCTTTGATTATGCTACCTAATCCAAAAACTAGTACTATCCCAGTTGCACTATCTTCTCTCTTTGTGCGAAGTGACGGTAACTACGGAGGGCTTATGGCTGGTACGGCTCTAGCACTATTACCCTTGCTGATTGCGTTCGCATTCTTTTCAAAGAAGATCATTTCTAATCTAACAGCCGGTAGTATCAAGGCATAGGAGAACAGGCATGAAAAAACAAGAAAAATTAGCGCCATATATCTTTTTAAGTCCGTTCTTTATTCTTTTCATTGTTTTCG
>CAZLZY010000246.1:0-4092 GCA_964564075.1 uncultured Spirochaetales bacterium | reverse complement strand
CCGTGGCCTCTTAGATCAGGGGTATAGACATGTGCGATATTCTTTGTACTAAGATATTCTGCTAGTGGTGATAGATAACTGCTGTGCCAGCCTGAGCCATGAATCAGAAGAAGAACGGTATCTGCTTCAGCCCGGTAGTATCTGTAAGGTAGGGGAGTCCCGTTTCGCGTCATATATTCAGACAGTTCTGCGATATTCCTGTAATCTGTCGGTAACTCACTAAATGCAAGATCCGAAGTGGCTATAGGTTTTTTCTTGCCATCAATGATAATCAGGATTGTAGCAATGGTGAAAAAGATCGCCACAGAAATAAGAACGTTACTAAACAAGAATATCCCTATACCATGTATCATATATCAACTCCAATTCTCAGAATCATTTATACTATCACGATTCTAAGAGTAGATGGAGAATACACAGTACTATTTGATTTTACCCTAGTGAGATACAGGGAAGTCCTCGTAGGATAGAAGATCAAATCATGATTTATTCAACAGCTCTTCTAGAGCTGAGAAAGATGTCACTCGGAAGGTTGGCGTCGTGAGACCCTCGGGAATATGCTCATATTCCTTTAGCGGATCGAAAAGACACGTATCGATACCATAGGCAGCGCCTCCTGCAATATCGGAAGTGAGGCTATCCCCGATGATGAGCACTGAGGCCTTAGCTATACCCGTAGTCCTCGCCATCAGTATCTCAAAGATCTTAGGGTCTGGTTTCTGTGCCCCGACCTCTTCAGAGATGATGATCGGGTCGAAGAAGTGACCGATGCCGGAAGCTTTAAGGCGACCATGTTGTGTTGCAGCTACTCCATTGGTCAAAAGTGCCAACGGGAAGGACTCTGAGACTCGTTCGAGATGTTCATATGCACCATCAAGAAGAAATCCTGCCTCTCCTAATCTTGACAGATAGGTCATTGCAGCTTCTGTTGCATCCTGAGCAATCTTCTCTCTAGTGAACAATCTCTGGTATCGTTCGACTTTAAGGGCCTTTCCTGTGATAGTCCCCTGTTCGAATTCCTTCCAGATACCATGGTTGATCTCTCGGTACGAATCATGAAGTCTTTTAGTGAATTCGATCTCAAGGTCGATACACATCTGCTCAAAAGCCCACCTCTCTGCTCTGTTATAATCGAAGAGGGTACCATCAGCATCATAGATAATCAGGGAATAGGGCATATGTTACTCCTTATGAATTCATTATATAGATTTTTATACTATTTTTGAAACCTATTTTGAACTACTTTGTTTAACTAATGTATGGGTGCGATATCAGAACAAACAGAGATATGGGGAGCTTCATTGATGTTTAAAGACAAAGCTTGGATGCAACGGTTAGCTATAGGGATCTGTACTATGGTGATCGGTTCCTTTATATTCTTCCAAACAAAAGATTTTACCATGTTCCTTGCGGTAGCTATTGGTATCTATGCAGTAGTGAATGGAATCGTCGTTCTCGTCACCTCCATCAAGACGAATCTATCGGATAAGATCAAAAAGGGCCTAGTCATTCGTGGTGCGATCTCTTTAGGGATTGGGGCCTTGGCGCTCCTCCTGCCCATAGTCTTCGCTAAGATCACCTGGACTATCGCTATCTATATTCTTGCAGTCCAGCTACTTGCTGCAGCAGGTCTACAGATATATCTCTCGATCCAGATGAAAAAAGTAGATTATCCTATCCTCGGTTCTATCATAGAGATCGTGATATCTCTGATGCTGGCGTTCCTCATCTTCACTATGCCACAAGAGATAGGAATGACGATCATACGTGTCGCTGGTATTATCATATTCGCATATGGTCTTCTACTTGTGGTAAAAGCTATCCAAACTCATCTTGCTAGTGATGAAACAGTATAATCCCAAGCTTGATCGACTTTTATCTCTTGACATGAATCGGACTATTTAGTTATGGTATATGTAATGAATATTTATACAGAAAAAAGAATACAGCATCATCATTTACTCTTCTCTTGAACACTGAAGTGCGAATGATATTGGAATATACCGTAAAGGTCTCCGCATTTCATGTGGAGATTTTTTTTTGGATTTTTTTATATAATGAATTTGGAGGATACTATGTTTACCAGTAATACCGTATTGCGAGTTGCAGTACAGAAGAGTGGAAGATTGAGCGAGAAGTCCCTTGATATCATCAGTAAGTGCGGAATAGATTTTAATAAGGGTTCACGAGTCCTGAAATCAAGGGCAGAGAACTTCCCTATCGAATTCCTCTATCTTAGAGATGATGATATCCCAGGGTATGTATATGACGGGATCGCTGATATCGGGATCGTCGGAAAGAATGAGATGGATGAGAAGGCCTTTGCTGTCGAGATCGTTCGTGATCTTGGGTTCTCAAAGTGTCGACTATCGATCGCCGTACCTAACAGCTTTGATTATAAGAGTCTCTCTGACCTAGAAGGTAAGCAGATCGCAACCTCCTATCCAACTATCTTGAAGAGCTGCTTAAAAGAACAGGGAGTCAGTGCAGGTATCCACGAGATAAGCGGGTCTGTCGAGATCGCTCCGGCTATCGGATTGACCGATGCTATCTGTGATATCGTAAGTACCGGTAGTACCCTGATCAGTAATGGACTCAAAGAGGTGGATGTACTCTACAGATCCTCAGCAGTGATGATCGCAAGAAAAGGTCTAGCAGAGGCTGATGCAGAGAAACAGTTGATCCTAGATCGGCTACTTATGCGCATCGATGCAGTGATGAGAGCTCGTCACTATAAATATATCATGTTCAACCTCCCTTCTGAGAAGGTCTCTCAGGTCAAGGAGATCATTCCAGGAACAAAGAGTCCGACGGTGACCCCATTACTAGAAGAGGGCTGGAGTTCTGTACAGACTGTTGTACAGGAAGATGACTTCTGGGATGTGTTCGAAGCACTCAAAGGTATTGGAGCTCAGGGTATCCTTGTAACCGGTATCGAGCAGATGACTCTATAGTCTAATAAGGAGACCTCTCTTGAATACTGCTATAACCATCTATGAACAACCGAATGAAAAGACCCTTGAAACTCTCCTGCAACGTCCTAGCAAAGAACGGGCAGAACTGGAGAGGCTCGTATCTGAGATCATACAGACCGTGAAGGATAACGGGGATGAAGCTCTTCGTGCCTATGCGAAGAAGTTCGACTCTGCTGATCTAGCTTCTGTTAAGATCTCTGATGCTATGATCACAGCATCAGAAGCTTTGCTACCAGTAGCTCTCAAGGGGGCTATCGATCGAGCCTATAGGAATATTTATGCATTTCATGATGTACAGAGACCCGTTCCTGAGAAGATCGAGACAGAGCCCGGTGTGCTTTGTTGGAGAGCTATTCGTGCGGTTGAGAGAGTCGGGATCTATATCCCTGGAGGAACAGCTCCTCTATTCTCTACTGTTCTGATGCTTGCGATCCCTGCAAAGATCGCTGGATGTAAAGAGGTCGTCCTCTCTACGCCTACAGATTCTTGTGGAAGGATCGATCCTGCGATACTCTATGCTGCAAAGATCAGTGGAGTAACGACCTGCATCGCCTCCGGTGGCGCTCAGGCCGTGGCTGCTATGGCCTATGGTACGGAGAGTGTCCCAAAAGTCGATAAGATCTTCGGACCTGGAAACCAGTTCGTCACCAAGGCTAAACAGATCGTATCAGTCGATCAGGTCGCTATCGATATGCCTGCAGGTCCTTCTGAGGTACTCGTCATAGCAGATGAGTCGGCAGACCCTAGAATCGTCGCATCGGACCTGTTAAGTCAGGCAGAACATGGTGCAGATTCTCAAGTGATTCTGATTACGAACAATAATAGGCTTGCATCAGAGGTCATAACACAGATAGATGAACAATTGAAGAGACTCGATCGTCTCGAGTTCGCAGTATCTTCTCTAGCTCACAGCTCGATCATCATCGTCGATGATATGATAGAGGCCTTCGAGATCTCCAACCGATATGCTCCAGAGCATCTTATCATCAATATCAAGGATGCTGATGACTGGTTGGAGAGAATCGAACATGCAGGATCGGTGTTCATCGGTGCATGGACACCTGAATCTGCAGGTGATTATGCATCTGGAACGAATCATACCCTTCCGACCTCTGGT
>CAZLZY010000245.1:0-4104 GCA_964564075.1 uncultured Spirochaetales bacterium | reverse complement strand
TAGTATGGAATCTACAACTGCCATATTCACTCCTTCTTACTTGCTTAACATTCTGTAGCTTTAGTATAAAGAGTAGGATCTTGAATCATATATCATAACTGCTACTGCAGAATGTCTTACAAAAATGGAGGACAATAGGAGTAAAGCTCTGATGAAAAGCATCAGATGTATAACGTGATGATCAGTATGTCCGATTGAAAGTATAGCATAATAAAAAATGAAATCAATTAAATAATGTGAAAACTTGGTATATTAAAATGATGTTGAATGTAATTAACGTGAAACTTAGTATATTAATAGCATACGCTAATAACCATAAAGGCCAGTCTCTTAAACTGGCCTTTATGTGATTCTTATCTATTAGGAGCTATAAGATATGTTTGAGGAACTTCTTCGTTCGTTCTTCTTTTGGATTATCAAATACCTCTGAGGGAGTCCCGGTCTCTATGATATGTCCTTCATCCATGAAGATGACGGTATCAGCTGCTGCACGGGCAAAACCCATCTCGTGTGATACGACCATCATAGTCATACCATCTTTTGCAAGGTCTAACATGACATCAAGGACCTCTTTGATCATCTCAGGATCAAGAGCACTCGTTGGTTCATCAAAGAGCATCACCTTCGGCTCCATAGCTAGAGCACGTGCGATAGCGACACGCTGTTGCTGTCCACCAGAGAGCTGAGTAGGGTAGTTTTCCTCTTTTTCAGAGAGACCTACCTTCTTCAGTAGGGCACGAGCTTTAGTCTTTGCCTCCTCTTTCCCCTGGCCTTTGACCATCATAGGAGAGAGGGCGATATTATCAAGGGCGGTAAGGTGAGGGAAGAGGTTGAAGTTCTGGAAAACCATCCCTGCCTCTTCTCTGATCTTCCTGATATCGACTGAAGCACTTGTGACCTCAGCATCCTCGATGAAGATCTTTCCTGAAGTAGCGACTTCCAAACGGTTGACCGATCTGAGAAGGGTACTCTTACCGGATCCAGAAGGACCGATGATCAGTACTACCTCACCAGATCTGACGGTAAGAGAGGCATCTTTGACGGCATGTACTTTCCCAAATGATTTTGAGAGATGTTCGATTCGTATGATATCACTCATGTGTCTTCATCCTCTCTTCCATCATTCCTACCAGACGGGAGAGGAGCAATGTGATCACTAGGTAGATAAGAGCTACCATCAACATCGTCTCCAGTGATAAGAACGTTCGTGATATATATTCTCGTCCACGTCGCAGGATATCACGTAGTGCGATAACCGATACGAGGGAAGAATCCTTGAGCATCGCAATGAACTCGTTTCCGATAGCAGGAAGAATGATCTTCACAGTCTGAGGAAGGATGACCTTTCTCATTGCCTGAGAACGTGACATCCCCAATGCATAGGCTGCTTCCATCTGTCCCTTCGGGATCGCCTGTATACCTGCACGGAAGATCTCTCCCATGTATGCGCCATAGCAGATCGATAAGGCGATGATCGCAGCGACCACACCTTCTATCCGAAAGAATCGACCGAGAGCGTAATAGATGAAGATCAACTGTACTAACAGTGGTATTCCTCTGATAAGCTCTACATAGACTCCAGAGATCAGTCTGATAGATCTTTTCTCTGATATCTGACCGAGACCGCAGAAGAGTCCGATGATCACTGATCCTATGATAGCGAAGACTGTCACTTCGAATGTTATCGGGATACCCTTTGATGCAACGATGAAGATCTGTCTATAGGGTTTGTCCGTACCAACAAGAAGGACGACCAAAATAATGATCGCCCCTATGAACGTGATCTTCCATGAATCAAAGACTAATCTTTTGTTCTTGGAGGGGATAAGGGCCCCATCGGTGACATTGATCTGTCCCGAGCCCTTATCACCTTTGTTATCAGGTTCTAGTGTAGCCATTTAGCTACCAGCTCTGCATGCTTTCCAGAAGCTTTTACAGCTGCAAGGCCAGCATCGAGTTTCTCAACGAGTTCAGGGTTTGATTTCTGTACTGCGATCCCAAGCCATTCTTCAGTGAATGCTTCACCAACTACCATGAGTGACTTTGAGTAGTTCTCATTTCCAAGAACGAAGTCTGATGCTGTGATTGAGTCACAGACAACACCCTGAAGGTTACCGTTCATAAGATCTTCGACTGCAAGTCCGATCTCATCATATGCCATTCTTTTGATCTCTGGTCTATCTTCGATAGCGAAGTCTCCGGTCGTACCATTCTGAGCACCGACCTTGAGTCCGGCCATATCATCGATACTATTGAGCCCTTCACTGTCAGTCCTTACGATAAGGACCTGACCTGCATTGATGTAGGGGGCAGTGAAAGACATAGCTGCCTTTCTATCTTCTGTGATAGTCACTGAAGAGATGATCGCATCATATGCGCCATTTGCAAGACCTGCGAAGATACCATCCCATGCAGAGTTCTGCAGTTCTACTGTTAAACCAGCCTCTTCAGCGATAGCGTTGATCAGATCAACATCAAAACCGACAAGATCACTGTTCTCGTCTATATATTCCATTGGTGGCCAAGTCGCATCTGTAGCGATCTTGATCACGTCGGATTCTGCCTGTCCACCGGCAAAGATACTTCCTGTAACTAAACATAATAATGCAATAAGCAACACAACCTTTTTCATGTTATGACTCCTCTAAGTAATAATGCATTTATAGTACATAAATATACATAATATAGTCAATAGTAATGCATAAATATACAAAAACATGAACATCTTTGTAGGGAGGAATTATGAGATCAAGGGTTAGCCTTTAGTATAGAGACTATTAAAGATAGGTAGTAACGAGATAACCAATGAAAATCCCTAGAACTGACCCGGCAAGTACCTGTGGATAGTTATGGCCGAGTAGGGTCTTCAGATTCGCAGGCTGTATACCATTCTCATAGATCTCGGATAGGATCTTACTCCACTCATTGAGCATCTCAGCATGTTTCCCGGCTGCTTGTCTGATACCCACGGCATCATAGATGACCACAATGGAGAATACGATGGAGATCGCGAAGAAGGGGGAACCCAAACCATGCATCATCCCGATACTCGTAGAAAGTGCCGCTACCGTCGCAGCATGGGATGAGGGCATACCTCCAGTGCTTGCGGCACGTTTGAGGTTGAACTCACCGTCAATGATAAGATTGAAGATGGTTTTAAGCAGTTGTGCAGAGATAACTGCGATAAAAGCAGAGACAAAAGGTTTGTTCGCAAAAAGATTTTCCATATAATCAATTATATATTATTGTCATTTATAATGTAAACGATTATAACAAAATTCATGGAAGCAAAAAAACGTGTTCAGACCATCACCTTATTATCTATCTCGACATTAGGTCAGTTCTCAATCGCTGTGATAAATTTTGGGATCATCTTCTTCCTTCGGGATCGATTCGATCTTTCGGCAAGTATGATTGGCACTTTTGCCGCGGTCATGACCTTCTGCTATTTTGCAGGGTGTCTCTTATTGAAGAGGATCACCTCCCTATTGAAGCCCAGACACGCTGTAGAGATCGGTGCACTAGGTATGGGACTCTTCGGAGGATTGATCCTCTTTGTTCCCTCAGTTTTATTAGCCCTGATAAGTTTCTCTTTCTATGGGCTATTCATGTCCTTCTACTGGCCCCCCTTGATGGGTTGGCTCACTCGAGGTCTTGAGGGTAGAGAGTTATCAAAGACCGTCTCCTATTTTAATCTATCCTGGAGCAGCGGTATCATATTCGCTCCTTATATTGCAGGACTTCTTACTGAGGCCGATATCTCCTATCCACTTATCATTGCATCACTGGCCATGTTATTGGTCTTGACTATCGTGGTCACGGTGACTGCTGTAGTACCTGCGATGCGGTCTGTAGAGTCTAGCAGTAAGCATGTGAGCAAACAGAGGGGAGAGGATAACAGCACCCCCTTACGGTTCGTCTGTTGGCTTGGGATTATTGCAGGTTATTTCCTCTTCGGTGTGACTATGAATATCTTTCCCATCTATGCTAGGGAGGGACTCCTCTATAGTGAGAGTACCATCGGTCTTTTCCTCCTTGTCAGAGGACTCATCACCACGATCGTGTTCATCATATTAGGAAGGATGACCAGCTGGCACTTCAATT
>CAZLZY010000244.1:0-4107 GCA_964564075.1 uncultured Spirochaetales bacterium | reverse complement strand
AGGGGGTCCCTATAATCAAACGAGTGTACTTGCGAACTTCATGTATATAGAATCATTCAGTAATTACAAGATGGGATATGGTGCAGCCATATCAGTCATCCTGTTCATGATCAGTCTGGTTTTTATCATCTTATATCTGCGTGTTATCATGCAGGAAGAGAAATAGGGGAGAGATATGTTATCAGAGAGAATGCATAAAAAAGTCTCAAAGACTCTTATTTATCTCCTACTATGCCTTGGTGTGGTCATCTGGATGATACCGTTCATAACGGCGATCATGACCTCATTTCGATCTAATGATGAGATCATGACCTATGGGTTCCTGTCTCTCCCGAAAGCACTGCAGTTTGAAAGTTATATAGCTGCATGGCAGAGAGGGAATCTTAAACGATATCTACCGAATAGTTTTATCATCACCATCCCGTCACTGGTCATGACCCTCTACCTATCTACCTTGTCTGCTTTTGCACTGGCGAAGTATAAGTTCAAAGGAAGGAATGTCATACTCGGTGTATTCGTCGGTGGAATGATGTTACCGTTTCAGATCCTACTATTGCCGGTCTTCAGATTGACTGAAGCATTCGGGATCTATGATAGTTATTGGGCCTTGATCGGTATTCATACGGCATTCCAACTTGGGTTCTGTACATTTGTATTAAGAAACTATATGGTAACGATTCCTGATTCAGTATCGGAAGCGGCACGTATCGATGGTTGTAATGATTTCACGATCTATTCGAAGATCATCATGCCTCTCGTGGTCCCTGCGATGGCAGCGGTAGCTACCTTGGAGTTCACCTGGATATTCAATGATTATATCTGGGCATTGATACTTCTGAGGACCGAGAAGTTGATGCCAGTCACCGCTGGACTTGCAAGACTGCAGGGACAGTATGTTATGGATTGGACTGTCATCACTGCTGGTGCACTACTTGCAGCCATCCCTACGATAATAATATTCGTAGCACTTCAAAGATACTTTATTCAGGGTCTGACCATGGGATCGAATAAGTAGTTTTATTTGATTGATGCTACACAAACATACAGGAATAGGATAAGGACATGTTGAGAGAGACGATAAACGGATTTAGCTATGGTGGAGATTATAATCCAGAGCAGTGGTCAAAAGAGTATTGGGAAGATGATATGCGTCTGATGAAGAAGGCGCAGGTGAATCTGGTATCTATTGGTATCTTCAGTTGGGCGAAAATCCAGTCCAAAGAGGGTGAATATGACTTCACCTGGCTTGATGAGATCATGGATCTCCTTCATAAGAATGGGATCTCTGTCGATCTGGCAACAGCTACCGCATCGGTACCAGCTTGGGCCTATAAGGATCATCCGGATATCTTCCCTGTCGATAAGCAGGGGAACCGATTGTGGTATGGGTCGAGACAGACCTATTGCCCGAATAGTCCGTCGTATCACCGACTGACTAAAGCGCTAGTCACGACTCTAGTGAATCGCTATAAGGATCATCCTGCGGTGGTCATGTGGCATATCAATAATGAATATGCTTGCCATGTACGGGAGTGTTTCTGTGACACCTGTGCTGCTGAGTTCAGGGTATGGCTGAAGGCTAGATATGGGACCCTACAAGGAGTCAATGATTCCTGGGGCACCTCCTTCTGGAGTCAATGGTACCATAACTGGGAAGATATCATGCCTCCGAGACAGACCACAACTCAACATAACCCTGGTCAAGTATTGGATTATCAACGATTCATGTCTGATAGTATACTCAACTGTTACATGAACGAGAAAGAGATCATCAGAGAGGTCACTCCAGATATACCTATCACAACGAATTTCATGCTTGATTTTAAACCTCTTGATTATGTGAAATGGGCAAAAGAGATCGATGTGATCTCTTGGGACTCCTACCCGAATCCTGCAACAGGAGTTCATCCAGCAAGAACTGCGATCGATCATGATCTGATGAGAGGTCTTGCACAGGGCAAACCCTTCATGCTTATGGAACAGTCTCCCTCACAGGTGAACTGGAGAGATATAAATACTACGAAGTATCCAGGTCTGAATAGATTATATAGCCTACAGGCTATCGGTCATGGTAGTGAAGGTGTCATGTATTTCCAATGGAGACAATCTAGGAGAGGTGCTGAGAAGTTCCACTCTGCCTGTATCACCCATACGGGAGATGAGAACTCGCGAGTATATAAAGAGGTCTCCCAACTTGGTGAGGAGCTTAAAGCCCATAGTGATATCTCGGGAAGTAAAGTGAAGAACCAGGTCGCTATCATGTATGATTATGAGAACTGGTGGGCTGTAGAATATACCCCAGGTCCCAGTGAATCGGTAAAATATCGTGGTATCATCCTAGACTACTATACCGCATGTTACGATGCTAATATCGGAGTCGATTTCGTATTCCAAGATAGTGATCTATCAGATTATAAGGTGGTTATCGCACCACTATCCTATATGGTGAAACCCTCGATGGCAGAATCAGTCAAAGAGTTCGTAGCAACAGGTGGAGTATTCATCACCAGTTTCTTCAGCGGGATCGTTGATGAAGAGGATGTAGTATTCGAGAATGGGTATCCAGGGCCATTGAGTGAGGTCCTTGGGATCTCTATCGAGGAGTGCAATCCATTGGAACAACATATGTCCAATGGGATAACTGGTGCACAACAATCGAGTAATGTGACCCTATGGACTGAACTGATCAGACTGAAAGGGGCAGAGGCTTACGCCTCCTTTACAGATGATTATCTTGAAGGAGAACCAGCTATTACCTGTTATGATTATAAGAAGGGACAATCCTGGTATGTGGGTACAAGACCTGAACCGACCTATTTGAGAAGGTTCATTGAAAGTATCTGTGAAGATCATGGTATCGCACCGGTCTTGAAGACCCCTCTAGGGGTTGAAGTCACTCTCCGAAGTAATGAATCATCATCATGGTTGTTCATCCTCAACTTCAATAGAGAAGATACTCATATTGATCTTGATGGTTACTGTGGAACAGAGCTTCTCTCAGGAGTTGAGGTCTCTCATAAGATCACGGTACCTGCAGTTACCCCAATGATCATAAGACTAGCATGATTATTACTTAAGAATAGATAGAATGAGACAGGGTTGATAGGAATCGACCCTGTTCTTATATCAGACCTATAGAGAGTTCTCTCACCTGTTCACTATCTCTCTAGGGGATAGTAGTGAATGGAGTATGACCAGAATGTGAGGATATGAAGGAGAAGTGGTTTTCAGGATGCCAATCCTTTAGTCGCGACCACGCATGAGTGATCTCTCATAAGCCTGTTTACCGTCTCTACGATCTGATCAGCACCAGGAACCTCTCATGGTCCTCCCAGACAAAAATCATTCTGTATATCGGTGATAAGCAGTGCAAGGTCTCTCCTCAAATTAAAGCTTCTTCTTGTCTAACCCTACTAGATAGAGCTCAAAAGACTCCTTTCGACAGGCTTTGGGCTTGAGGGGTTTTACCTTTACAAAGATAGAACGCATGGTCTTGATGACCTCTTGCTCTCCACCTCCCTGAAAGATCTTGATCACTAGATTTCCATGAGGCTTTAACTGTGACTGTGCTACATCTATGACTGATTCTGAAAGCCCTTGAGATCTCATCGTATCGACTGTCCTGATCCCCGTCGTATCAGGTGCTGCATCACTGATGATGCAGTCATAAGGTCCTTTATCGGTTATAATCTTCAAATTCTCTTCACTGAAGGCATCTCCGATGAGTGGAGTGACTGTTTTTGGTAGGGGATCCAATTTAAGAGGCTTCAAATCTACCGCTACGATAGATCCAGTCCCTTTAATCAAATTCCTATGTGTAAAGAGGGTCCAGCTACCAGGAGCTGCTCCGATATCTAGAACGGTATCACCCTGTTTTACTACATGAAATTTCTGTTGTATCTCTTCGAGCTTGTAGACTGATCGTGCGGGGTATCCCTCTTTTTTTGCTTTAATTGCATAAAAATCTGCTTGTTCTCTGTTTTTTCCCATAGGGAGAGTATAGCACAATCTACTAGAAGAAAAAAAGTGGCAGTTGGTTCGGTTGTGGGGAGGGAGAGAGATAACCGAATCAACTGCCTAAACATTTGGGAGGTATGAAAAAAATAA
>CAZLZY010000243.1:0-4152 GCA_964564075.1 uncultured Spirochaetales bacterium | reverse complement strand
AGGTAAGATCAAATAAACTTAGAATAAGGAGAAACTACTGATTAGATGAATGGAAAAGAGTTAGTCATTGACATCTTGAATCACAAAGAGGTCCCAAGACCTGCATGGGTTCCCTACGCGGGGATACACGCAGGAAAGACAAAAGGTTACAGTGCGATCGAAGTACTCCAGGATGAGGATAAGCTTCTAGAATCACTCATTGAAGTGAACAAACTCTACAGTCCTGATGGACAGACAGTTATGTTCGACCTCCAGCTAGAGGCTGAGATCCTCGGATGTGAGCTGAAATGGGTAGAGAAGAATCTTCCCTCAGTAGTATCACACCCACTGAAGAAGAACCCTGAGATCCCTACTCAGATGATTAAGAAAGACGACGGTAGGCTTCCTATGGTCTGGAATGTCATGAGAAGATTCAAAGAGGCTGTTGGAGATCATACGGCACTGTATGGCCTCTTCTGTGGCCCATTTACTCTTGCCTCTCATCTAAGGGGTACCAAACTGTTCATGGATATGATCAAGAATCCAGATTATATGCATGAGCTCCTAGCCTATACTACTGAGATCGCTATAAGCATGTGTGACTTCTATATCGAGGAAGAGATGGATATCATCGTACCGGTGGATCCACTGATGTCTCAGATATCACCAAAACACTTTGCTCAGTACTTCTTGGAACCGTATACAAGGATCTTTGACCATATACGAGAGAAAGGTGCCTACAGCTCCTTCTTCGTCTGTGGTAATGCGATACATAACATCGATCTGATGTGCCAGAGTAGACCTGATGCGATAGCAGTAGATGAGAATGTCAGCATGATAACAGCGAAGAAGATCACTGACGAGCATCATGTGGTCCTTTGCGGTAACATCCCGTTGACTACTGTCATGCTCTTCGGAAATCAGCAAGACAACATGAAATTTACCGTTGACATGCTTGATAAGATCGAAGAGGCTGGACTCTCGATAACGAAGAACCTCATCGTAGCTCCCGGATGTGATATGCCCTATGATGTACCGCCACAGAACGCTGTAGCAGTAGCTCAGGCAGTCAAAGAGACCGACGTAGTAAGGAAGCTCGTAGAGAACCACTCTGACAGTACTAACTTCGCTGATATACAAGTAGATCTTCCCGATTATGAGAACCTAGATAGACCTCTTATGGAGGCTTTCCTTCTTGACCCGATAGCGTGTGCTGCCTGTACCTATATGGAAGCTGCTGCCAAATCGGGCAAAGAGGTGCTAGGAGATAGCATAGATTATGCATCGTATCAGTACAACAACCCTAATGATATCGCTCGAATACAGCAGCTAGGGATCTCCTGTCTGCCAAGTATCTATATCAATGGAGAATTGAAGTATCCATCGATCATACCGAGCACTGAAGAGCTGGTTGAAGAGCTGAAGAAGCTTCTTTGATCAGGTAAGATCGTTTCCTTGGATAGCTCATACGTGAGTGTATCGAGGGATCGGGCTACTAACTCCCAATTTAAGCATGGTGGTTAGTAGCCTTACCTTTTTTAGGATCATTATCCTTTTACGTTGTGAGGAGGGTGTTTCATGGTTAAGAAGCTTATGGTCGAATTCAGCACGATAGAGGAATATTGGGCACCGAAGATCGTTGCAGAGCTCAATGAGACCTATGTGAAGAGCGCTAAGGTCAAAGGGGAGTACCCATGAGGATGAGGATGAGTTATTCTCATGAGTAAAAGGTTTGCTGAATATTCGCTATGAAGGCTCGGTAGTCGAGCTACAAGAGAATGAGATACATGTCTTGAAGAGGGGCTCTAGACATCTTCCCTTCGCAGAAAAAGAGTACGAAGCATCCTGGTGATGCGATCACCTCTTTGACGAAGAGCCTAGAAGAACAGCACTAGAGTTGGGGCCACAGCTACAGTATAGAATCATAAATAAGATCAAATGCATACTATTTCGTTGTATAATAGGTAGTATCAAACGTTAGATGAGGCAGGAGCGTTACATGAGAATCACTAAGAAAGTCTTTACTGACCAAGGGCTATTCATGATGTCCTTTGGGCTGATCATAGGGATCATCTTTCCCTTCTTTACTCTCATGTTCGGAGTCCCTTCTCTCATAGTCATGAGTTTTGGATTCTTCGCCTCCTGTATTGGTGCGGGTATGGTTGTGGGAGCCTTCAATCTTCTCATCAGTAAAGTTGTCGTAGGAAATCGTTTGAAGCTCCTTGCATCGAAGACGACCTTCATTGCCGGACATCTCAATAGTAAGATGTCAAATGATGAGATAGATCAATGTACACAGGAAACCTGTAAACTCGTAGTTGATTCTGAAGATGAGATCGGTGAGAGTGCACAGGCTTTCAATAATCTTGTTGAGAATCTCTCAAAAGCATTAAAGACAGAGAACTCTATCAAGCGCTTCAATGAGGTGCTCAACTCACAGTTAGATATCGATGCGATAGCGCAGAAGGGAATGGAACAGCTGATAACCTATCTTGATGCACAAGGTGGCGCTGTCCTATTAGAACGGGGAGGCGACCTCTTCGTAGAGGCTTCCTACGCTATCAAGGATGTTGAACGACTGGTGAACAATGATGTGATCTGGAAGTCTGTGAAGACTGCTGAGAGACAGGTCCTTCATATGCAGAAAGAGATCGTAGTCGATCAATCGTTAGTTGAGTTCTTCCCTAGCGAGACGATCATAGAACCCCTCGTTTATAAAGGGATAGCATTGGGTGTCATCATCTTAGCCTGTTCACATGAGATCCCTCAAGACCTGCTCTATGGGTTCGAGATGTGTATCAGGACGTTCACACTATCCTTACGAAATGCGGTTACCTATGAACAGCTACAGCACTTAGCTGCCAATGATCCGCTTACCGGGGTCTACAATAGACGTTTCGGTATGGTCAGACTGAAAGAGGAGTATAACAGGTCGGTGAGAGGCAACCTTCCTCTTGGCGTTCTCATGGTCGATATTGACCACTTCAAATCAGTGAATGATACCTACGGCCATACCATTGGGGATAAGATCCTCTTCAATATGACCCGAGTGGCGAAGTTGGCTCTTCGAGAAGGAGATATCCTCTTGCGTTATGGTGGCGAGGAGTTCATGGTCATCATGCCAGGCGCATCTCGACAGGACTCTGAGTTCGTTGCAGATAGACTGCGTCGGATGGTCGAAGAGTCTTCAGCTCAACATGGGGATCAGCAGATCTCTGTGACGGTTTCTATCGGAGTAGTCTCCTGTCCTGAGACCGATGTGACGGATGAATCAAAACTGATCGTTTTTGCAGATAATGCGTTGTATGAAGCGAAAGAGAAAGGACGTAATCGTGTTGTCCTCTACTGAGAAAGAGTTAGCATTACAGGTTCATATGATTCTTGATGAGTTCTATGAGGAGAAGCTAGGATTATTAGAAGCTCATACCTTAGGTGCGTATCAATTACTTATTGCAGTCATCTTATCTGCTCAGACTACTGATAGACAGGTGAACCTCATCACACCGGCACTCTTCGAGAGATATCCTACACCCCTCACCCTTGCTGATGCGAATCAGGTGAGTGTAGAACATCTCATCCGATCTACCGGTTTCTACCATGCGAAGGCACGAAATATCATAGGTGCTGCAAAAGCGCTTAATACGAAATTCGATGGGAAGGTCCCTCAGACGATGAAGGAGCTCGTGACCCTTCCTGGTGTGGGAAGGAAGACGGCTGGTGTCGTTCTTGGCTCTATCTTCGGACAACCTGCCATCATCGTGGATACCCACTTCAAAAGAGTAGTGAAACGTATCGGCCTGACACAACAGACAGACCCTGTGAAGGTCGAGTATGAGATCGCTACGATCCTAGAGGAACGCTACCATTATAGGTTCTCCATGACGGTGAACACCCATGGTAGGGAGTACTGTAATGCGAGAAAACCGGCATGTGAGCGATGTCCTATCGCTGATGTATGTAGAAAAGTTGGGGTGTAGACGCTTCGTCTACTTAAGGTGATGCTCCTCGAGTGTCGTGATGAAGAGGTCCTCCCACCAAGCAGCCTCTGAGGAGACCGTGATTCGCATCGTAGTGACCCAGAGATCTGTGATCTTGCAGGGCCTATCGAGTGATAGCAACTCTTTCGTTTCCTCTTTCTCTCCGATATAGATCCCCTTCTCAATCGAAAAGAGG
>CAZLZY010000242.1:0-4154 GCA_964564075.1 uncultured Spirochaetales bacterium | reverse complement strand
ATGTGTTCGCTGCGGGTAATTCTGTTCCTATATGTAACGATTTTGTCTACAAACTTGGAAGGCTTGGGATACGTGCTGTCTCTTCGGATCTACCAGAAAAATCATTGTTACAGGCTCAGAATATGCAAAAGGGTGATATTGCTTTTGCATGCTCTCATTCTGGCGAATCAGTTCTCGTGAATGAGGCACTTCGTCTTGTCTTCTCCAAGAAATTTCCCATCATCTGCATGTCTAACTTCATCAAGTCCCCGATCATGAAATGGGCTGATATCTCAATTGTCACATCAGTTCATCACAGCATGTTTGAGGGAGGCCAGAACCTGACAAGACTCTCTGAGTATGCAGTGTTCGATCTTCTATTCTATATGCTCTTCTATGCAAGGAAAGAGCTGAACATGGAGATGATCAGTAGGACTGAGAGCGAACAGTCTTTATATAGTATGTGATACAGTAAAGAAGATATAGATCTTGCTGTTTTAATAGATTTTTCACAAGGGAGATTTTCTATGCCTATAGTTCCTATGAGCACACTTTTAACGGATGCACTCAAGCATAAATATGCTGTTGGGGCATTCAACACCAACAATCTGGAATACATCAAAGCTATTCTTACGGCGGCACAGGCTATGAGATCCCCAGTGATCATTCAAGCTGCAGAGAGCGAGGTCGATTATATGGGCGGATTCATCTTTACCGATATGGTAAAGAGGATCACTGCAGATATGGATATCCCCGTCGCTATTCATCTTGATCATGGACCAAGCTTCAAGACAGCTATGCGATGTATACGTTATGGATTCAGTTCAGTCATGTATGATGGTTCACAGCTTCCTTTCGAGGAGAACGTCTCAATCACCCGTTCAGTGGTACAAGTGGCTCATGCACTTGGCGTTTCGGTCGAAGGTGAGATCGGCTTGATCGGTGGAACCGGAGATATCGAAGGCACCGGTGATGAGACAGGATTATCAGACCCTGCTCAATGTGAGGAGTTCGTCAAACAGACCGGAGTTGATTGTTTTGCTGCATCTATCGGTACTGCTCATGGTATGTATCGATCAGAACCTAAACTCGATATGGAACGTCTTGATGAGATCGTTGCACGAACAGGACTACCGATAGTCCTACATGGTGGTTCCGGAGTTCCCCAGAGTCAGGTCCTAGATGCGATTGGTCGTGGGGTAGCTAAGATCAATTTCAGCACTATTGTAAGGAAGGCTGCTATCGATCAGCTTCATAAGACCTTAGCTGAGAATCCTGATGAACTTGATTTTATGTGGATCCTAGATAAATCGACCGCGAAGATGAAGGAAGCGGTCAAAAATATGATGGCTATGGTAGGCTCTGAAGGAAGAGCTTGATCATATATATTTTTCATACATAAAGGAGGAATTATTATGAAAAAAGTTTTAGTATTAGTATTGGTTGTTTCTCTGTTATTCACCACGATGGGAATCTTCGCAGGTGGACAGACAGAAGAAAAACAGACCTTGACTATCTATGCTGGTATGTTAGAAGAACATGCAGCATTAGCAGCACAGGAATTTGAGAAAGCTACAGGTATTGAGACAAATTTCGTACGAATGAGTGGTGGAGAGATCCTAGCACGAATCAAAGCGGAGAAAGCTAATCCACAGGCAAGCGTATGGTACGGTGGTGGATCACTTACTTTTATCGAAGCTGACAACGAGGGACTTCTAGAGCATTATGTATCTCCTACAGCGGCAGTAATACCAGAGGCTTTTAAAGACCCTAATGGCGCATGGAATGGTATCTATAGTGGTTACCTTGGATTCGAAGCTGACCAGGAATGGTTGGATGAGATGAATGCTCCAATGCCTCAGACTTGGGATGATCTGCTTGATCCTATCTACAAAGACGAGATCGTATTCGCACATCCTGGCTCTTCAAGTACAGCATACAATGTTCTCGTAACGATTCTTCAGCTAAAAGGTGCAGAAGAAGGTTGGGATTATCTACAGAGATTGAATGAGAATGTACGACAGTATACCAAGTCCGGTAGTGGTGGTGGTCGAATGATCCAACTCCATGAGATTGGTATCTCCATCGGTTATATGCATGATGCTATCGCATTCAAGAGAGAAGGGTATAAACATATAACTTTCACCACTCCTTCAGATGGTACTGGTTATGAGATCGGTGCAGTTGCTATCATCAAAGGTGCTCCAGAGCTGGACGCTGCTAAAAAGTTCATCGACTGGAGTCTGACTCCTGCAGCTCAGGAACTTGGACAGACTGTAAATGCATTACAGTTCCTGACCAATCCGAATGCGAACCCTCCAAAAGAGGTTATTCAGCTTAAAGACACGATCCTGATAGATCAGGACGATATCTGGGCTGGACAGCATCGATCAGAATTCCTTGAGAAATTCAACATGCTTACCAAGACAACCCCACCAACGAAATAGAGTTTATTGATCGAGCGACGCATGTCGCTCGATCCTTTATCTTCACTTGAGATCTGGAGAAGGGATATGGAAAAAATCAAACGAAGTAAACATCACTCAAAAATGAAATTCAAAGAACAGTTTCGACAGATGCTGTTTGCTTTCAGGGATCCTGTACTCTTTGTCTCGATCATCACTGTAATGATAGTAGTGGTTATGTTCATCTTGGTACCGCTGATCACTATCCTCAAAGAGAGTCTGGCCCTTGATGGTTCTTTCTCTTTTTATAACTATACAGAGATCTTCAGACTCTCATATAATATTGATATTATCTTCAACACACTACGTCTTGGAATAGCTGTCAGTATTGCAGGTACGATCATAGCATTTCTTTTTGCCTATGCGACGACCTATCTGAAGATAGCCCACAAAAAGTTCTTTCGTGTATTGTCGATCCTACCGATGATCTCACCGCCATTCGTTATCTCTCTTTCTGCTATCCTCCTATTTGGAAGAAGCGGTCTTATCACTAGAAATCTCTTAGGACTCCGTACTGATATATACGGTTTCTGGGGACTGCTACTGACACAGACCCTCTCGTTCTTCCCAATCGGCTATCTTATGCTCACGAACCTGCTGCAGAATATTGACCCCTCGATCGAGGAGGCTTCTCAGGTTCTCGGTGCATCTCGATTCAAGGTCTTTCGGACCGTGACCCTACCTTTGATGGTACCGGGACTTGCCAATGCAGCTCTGCTCATCTTCATTCAGTCGTTAGCTGATTTTGGTAATGCCATCGTCATTGGTGGTAACTATACCACCATGGCTGTACAGATCTATCAGCAGGGTATCGGTAGTTATGACTTAGCTGGAGCTACCGCACTTGCGGTGGTCCTTCTGATGATCTCTATGCTAGCATTCTTCCTTCAGAAGGGTGTTATCGGAAAGAAATCATATATTACAGTCACAGGTAAAGCTGCTAAACAGCGAAACCTCATTGATTCGAAGCTGGTCACAAGGCCAGTCTATGTTGCCTGTATGGCAATATCAGTATTAGTTATCGCAATGTATGCGTTAGTCCCTTATGGAGCTTTTGTGAAGCTATGGGGTGTAGATTACTCCTTCTCTTTAAGATGGATGAAATATGTATTAACTATTGGTAGGAAATATATCATCGATTCAACGATCCTAGCGCTCATCTCGACTCCTATCGCATCGATTCTAGGGATCGTAGCAGCGTTCTTGATCGTCAGGAAGAATTTCTTAGGAAAGGCTTTCATGGAAACATCCATCCTCATGGCAATAGCACTCCCAGGAACCGTAATCGGATTAGGTTATGTTCTCTCTTACAACCAGAGACCTATTGTTTTGACAGGTACTGCTTTCATTCTGATCATCGCCCTAGTAATACGAAGTTTCCCAGTTGGTACACGATCGGCTATCGCAGCATTGAAGCAGATAGACCCATCGATCGAAGAGGCTGCTAGTGTCTGTGGAGCAGGAAGTCGTAAGGTCTTCACCTCTGTGACACTACCTCTGATCCGTCCTGTTTTCTTCTCGAGTATGGTTTATGCTTTCATTCGAGGGATGACACTGGTAAGTACGATCATCTTCCTCATATCGGCTAAATGGCAGATGTTGACCACAGCGATCATGGGGCAGGTTGACCAAGGGTTATATGGAGCAGCGAATGCATATTGTACGGTTCTGATACTTATTGTCGGTACGGTCATGTTATTGATGAACCTT
>CAZLZY010000241.1:0-4171 GCA_964564075.1 uncultured Spirochaetales bacterium | reverse complement strand
ATCCACAAGGGGGAAAACCCTATAAGAGCTATAAATCAAATCAGATCGCTAAAGAGATCGATGAGCTAGAATACTCTTTCTCAATCATGCTCTTTGGGAGCTTCTTTGGGATCCCGGCTCCTCCGTGTTTCATCGCAATGGAACTTCTACCCAATATTGAAGAAGATATGAATTATATGCTTGAGATGATCGTTCAACTTAATCTGAAGAACAAAAACCCACTATTAACTGGAATTGGAGGATCACATGGCTAAGCTTCATATTTTCTTGGGTGAAGAGGGGTCTGGAAAGACTACCTGTGCTGCTATGAATTCCATGCGATTCGCTATGCATGAAAAACTGACATTATTGAATTCGATAGATAAATATAAATCTCTAGAAAATATCTTTCAGGTAGTAGCTGGTAAGAAGGGTATTAAAATCCTTTCTAACCTGATGATCACTGAGACTGATCTGAATAAGAAGAATAAGGAACAGCTTTCGTCAGTTCATAAGAATATGAAGCATGCTCCCCATTATAATACATCTATTGATGCCTCAAACCATTATGATCTGCTTCAATTCGCTCCGGGATTAGAAGAGCATTCAACACTATTAGTAATCCAGAAGGCGCTCTTATCAGAATTGTATGATGAGATCGTGATTGATACACTCTCCATTAACATGACTATGAAAGCATTGGCTCTACCAAAAGTTATACTGTATTGGCTCAATATGCTCATCTCAGTACGTTCCGAACTTATAGCTAAGCAGAATCAACTCGCAGCACTTAAAGACTCAGTCAGCTCTATAGAGAATGATAAAGTCTATGAGACGCTCCTGAAGATGAAAGAACAATACATTGTCTTGCACCGAATGCTTAATGATAAGGCTGTCACCGAGTTCATACTCGTAATAAATAAAGATTCTATGTCTTTGGAAGAGGCCGTGTCTATTAAAGAGGGGCTAGAGATTTCTGGATTATCTATTGGCCGTGTGGTTTTGAATAAGTGTAACCCAGAATCTACATGGCCAGATCAGGTAGCAGCTAAATTCCCTGATGCAACTATTGAGATCATCTCTTCCTACAGCCGACCAATTGAGGGCATTGAGCAACTCTCAAAGTTCTCCCAGCAGATCTATAATTATATTAGAGCATAAAAAAGCAGGATGGTAGACCATCCTGCTAAGTTAAGTATAAAGAAAGAGGTGGATTAACCTCTCATCTTCTTAACAATGACCTCAGCACATTTCATTAATGGATAACCAGCCGGAGAACCGGTCAATAATGGTTGTGTACCAATTTGCATAGTTACAAGAGTCTTAATAGTCACACGACTTTGAATCAGGAAGCCGATGGCATTGGTGAGTTCACCAGCACTTGGCCCTCCATAGACTTCACCTCCAAGGATCAGCCCACAGTCATTGGCTACCATAAGTTTAACCGTCTGTTTATGGGAATGTGAGAGATTGCCTGGGTGAGTATCCATACCAGTGAAACTAGCACTGACAATATCAAATCCCTCTGCAAGTGCACGTGCCTCTGTGATACCTGCGGTACCAAATGCATGGTTACCGATTGCTGTAGAGTATATAGCGATGGTTCCAGTAAAAGATTTACAGGGACTGAGTGCATAAAGATTCATTGCAGCGATCCTTGCTTCAGCACATGCTGTTGATGCAAGCATGGTGCCGTCTATCTTCCTTGTTATGAAATCACGTTTTTCAGCACAGTCTCCGACTGCTATGATATTTGTATCACAGGGGAGTATTCTCATATATTCACAGGTCTTGATGAATCCTCGTTCATTGAGTTCGATATCTGTATCTTTCAGGATCTCTGTATTAGGTCTATAACCCATAGAGAGAATGACTGCATCTGCATCGATAGTATCCCCAGTCGATAGGGTAATACTCTTAACAAGACCAGCTTCTGCATTGATCTCACTGATCCCCTTGCCGGTGATGATCTTCACTCCACGTTCGATCAGATGCTCTTCTGCGATCTTTCCGAACTCAGTATCAAAAGCCTTACTGAGTATAGTCTCTTCAAGTTCTACGAGAGTAACGTCGAATCCATTTTTGTTTAACTCATCCGATACTTCAACACCAATGAAACCTGCTCCAACGACAATGATCTTCTTGAGTTCTTTCATAGATTCGACCATCGCATCAAGGTATACCTTGTTCTTAGGGATGGTGAACACGTTCTTTGTATCAACACCTTTGAGCCATGATGGTTTAGTTGGGACTGAACCAAGGGCTAGGATGAGTTTCTTATAATAGAACTTCTCTCCACTAGCGAAAATACATTCGGAGTGTTCTGTATTGAGCTCTGTCATCTTATCGATTACGATCTCGACTCCTAGGTTAGTTAATAGTGCATCTGGGAGGATATTCTTGTCACTACTTTCAAGGGTCCCGAAGATATAGGGAATCCCGCAGGGGATAAGGACTTTTTCTTCTTGTCTTACGACAACGACTTCTTTATCTGGATAGGTCTGTTTTGTGGTTATAGCTGACTGGAGGCCTGAAGCTCCGCCGCCGATGATCAGTACGTCAACATTTCTCATGATGATCTCCTTCGTTTGGTATGATAATGATTCTCATTATTCTGCATTATGGTTCATGTTTCAAGTCGGCATATGCTAATAAAGAAAAGTTTTTGCATTATCTTTGAGCTGAGGAGGAGTGATAGAAGGCCCAAGAAACCCTATTTTTAGAAAGTGGCATTCTATGGTAGAATAGCACATGATCTATATTGTTATGGGTGTATCAGGGAGTGGGAAGACTACGTTTGGGAAGATGCTTGCTAAGGCTCTATCCTTGAGTTTCATCGATGCAGATGATGTACATCCCAAAGAGAATGTCTTGAAGATGAGTAGGGGGATAGCTCTTACAGATGAAGACCGGTATCCTTGGCTGCATGCCCTGTCTCTACTCCTAGCAGAACATGAGCGACACGGACTCGTATTAGCATGTTCTGCACTGAAAGAGTCTTATCGCAAGCTCCTCTCCTCTCGATTGAGGGATGCCTTCAAGCTGATCTATTTGAAGGGGTGTTATAAGACGATCTATACCCAGATCAGTATCCGTGAGAATCATTTCTTCTCTCCTGAGATGCTTCTTAGCCAGTTCGAAGAACTCGAAGAGCCGGAAGCGGCCCTGATCATAGATCTTGATACCAAACCGCTCTTTGCTGATGAGGTGATGAATCTTATACCATGATAAGATTACGCTTGACTCTCACGTTGCGTCATAGCCTATGGTCTAAAGGTATGGAGAATGAAGATGTATTTGATCAATGAGCTCGCTAAACTTACAGGAGTCTCTGTGAGGACTTTACACTACTATGACACGATAGGGTCACTTCCCGCTACCGCACTGAATCCTGCCGGTTATCGGCTCTATGGGGATACTGAACTCGATTACTTATAGCAGATATTGCTCTATAAGGTGCTAGGATATTCCCTCAAACAGGTCCTCTATGCTTCAGATTTTGATATGATCAGTTCCCTGCAAAGGCAGAAAGAGCTGATAGATCAGAAGATGAGCAGATTAGATCAGGTAGCTCATACGATTGATGGTACTATCAGGCAGTTAAAGGGAGAGAAGAGCATGAAAGATTCAGAGAGATTCGATGGACTTGATGTTGATAAGATCCTCGATGAGCAAGAACAGTATACTGATGAGCTAGTTAAACGATTCGATGCTGAGAAAGTACAAGAGAGTAGAGAACGGACTAAAGACTACTCAAAAGAGAAGTGGGGCGAGGTGCTAGAAGAGGGAGTTGCTATAGCTAGGAGAGTAGCTGATCTGATGAACCAGGGTGTGGCATCTGATGATACGGGGGTACAAGAAGAGATCGAGAGATACCATGCCTATATCGATAGTAACTTCTATAGCTGTAATATCGAGATTTTTAAGGGTCTTGGTGAGATGTATATAGTAGACGAACGGTTCACTGCTCATTATGAGAAGCTCTCAGAAGGCCTTACCGTGTTCTTCTCAGAGGCAATACGACTCTATTGTGCAAAACGTTAAGGAGATGTCCAAACAGTTCACCCTATAGTTATCTGTGTAATTGCTCTCTTTTGGCTATTCTGATACTGTAGGCAAATCACCCAAGGGGCAGAAGGAATAGGTATGTTTGAGTCGATATTGATAGAGATGATCATATTATGTGCAGCTG